>NZ_JAVUPQ010000018.1:0-64218 GCF_032029835.1 Escherichia sp. AM3
GGTGGAGCTGCATGACAAAGTCATCGGGCATTATCTGAACATAAAACACTATCAATAAGTTGGAGTCATTACCTGGTTGGGAAAACCCACGTCACCAGCAGGCTCTTTTGCGCATGGTGTTTTGCCTGAGCGCAGGAAAGAATGTCATCCGACATCAGGACAAAAAACCGGAGCAAACAACAGGTTTCTCGTTGGGAAGAGCTTTAGCCAATAGTGGAAGAATTAACGAGCGCCGTATCTTTCAATTAATTCGGGCTGACAGAACAGCCGATATGGTCCAGTTACGTCGATTACTTACTCACGCCGAACCCGTACTTGACTGGCCATTAATGGCCAGGATGTTGACCTGGTGGGGAAAGCGCGAACGCCAGCAACTTCTGGAAGATTTTGTATTGACCACAAACAAAAATGCGTAAGGAAACCTTTCTATGTCTAACTTTATCAATATTCATGTTCTGATCTCTCACAGCCCTTCATGTCTGAACCGCGACGATATGAACATGCAGAAAGACGCTATTTTCGGCGGGAAAAGACGAGTAAGAATTTCAAGTCAAAGCCTTAAACGTGCGATGCGTAAAAGTGATTATTATGCACAAAATATTGGTGAATCCAGTCTCAGAACAATTCATCTTGCACAATTACGTGATGTTCTTCGGCAAAAACTTGGTGAACGTTTTGAGCAAAAAATCATCGATAAGACATTAGCTCTGCTCTCCGGTAAATCAGTTGATGAAGCCGAAAAGATTTCTGCCGATGCGGTTACTCCCTGGGTTGTGGGAGAAATAGCCTGGTTCTGTGAGCAGGTTGCAAAAGCAGAGGCTGATAATCTGGATGATAAAAAGCTGCTCAAAGCTCTTAAGGAAGATATTGCCGCCATACGTGTGAATTTACAGCAGGGTGTTGATATTGCGCTTAGTGGAAGAATGGCAACCAGCGGCATGATGAGTGAGTTGGGAAAAGTTGATGGTGCAATGTCCATTGCGCATGCGATCACTACCCATCAGGTTGATTCTGATATTGACTGGTTCACCGCCGTAGATGATTTACAGGAACAAGGTTCTGCACATCTGGGAACACAGGAATTTTCATCGGGTGTTTTTTATCGTTATGCCAATATTAACCTCGCTCAACTTCAGGAAAATTTAGGCGGTGCCTCCAGGGAGCAGGCTCTGGAAATTGCAACCCATGTTGTTCATATGCTGGCAACAGAGGTCCCTGGAGCAAAACAGCGTACTTATGCCGCTTTTAACCCTGCGGATATGGTAATGGTTAATTTCTCCGATATGCCACTTTCTATGGCAAATGCTTTTGAAAAAGCGGTGAAAGCGAAAGATGGCTTTTTGCAACCGTCTTTACAGGCGTTTAATCAATATTGGGATCGCGTTGCCAATGGATATGGTCTGAACGGAGCCGCTGCGCAATTCAGCTTGTCTGATGTAGACCCTATTACTGGTCAGGTACAGCAAATGCCTACTTTAGAACAGTTAAAGTCCTGGGTTCGTAATAATGGCGAGGCGTGAACATGAAATCTTATTTGATCTTGCGACTTGCTGGGCCAATGCAAGCTTGGGGACAGCCGACCTTTGAAGGAACGCGACCTACCGGAAGATTTCCGACCCGAAGCGGGTTATTAGGGCTACTCGGGGCTTGTCTTGGGATCCAACGTGATGATACTTCTTCATTACAGGCGTTATCAGAGAGTGTGCAATTTGCAGTGCGCTGCGATGAACTCATTCTTGACGATCGTCGTGTGTCTGTAACGGGGTTGCGTGATTACCATACAGTCCTTGGAGCGCGAGAAGATTACCGTGGTTTGAAAAGTCATGAAACGATTCAAACATGGCGCGAATATTTATGTGATGCCTCCTTTACCATCGCTATCTGGTTAACACCACAGGCAACGATGGTTATGTCAGAACTTGAAAAAGCAGTATTAAAGCCTCGGTATACACCGTATCTGGGGCGGAGAAGTTGCCCACTAACACACCCGCTTTTTCTTGCAACATGCCAGGCATCGGATCCTCAGAAGGCGCTATTAAATTATGAGCCCGTTGGCGGCGATATATATAGTGAGGAATCAGTTACAGGGCATCATTTAAAATTTACGGCGCGCGACGAACCGATGATCACCTTACCTCGACAATTTGCTTCCCGAGAATGGTATGTGATTAAAGGAGGTATGGATGTATCTCAGTAAAATCATCATTGCCAGGGCCTGGAGCAGGGATCTTTACCAACTTCACCAGGGATTATGGCATTTATTTCCAAACAGACCGGATGCTGCTCGTGATTTTCTTTTTCATGTTGAGAAGCGAAACACACCAGAAGGCTGTCATGTTTTATTGCAGTCAGCGCAAATGCCTGTTTCAACTGCCGTTGCGACAGTCATTAAAACTAAACAGGTTGAATTTCAACTTCAGGTTGGTGTTCCACTCTATTTTCGGCTTCGGGCAAATCCGATCAAAACTATTCTCGACAATCAAAAGCGCCTGGACAGTAAAGGGAATATTAAACGCTGTCGGGTTCCGTTAATAAAAGAAGCAGAACAAATCGCGTGGTTGCAACGTAAATTGGGCAATGCGGCGCGCGTTGAAGATGTGCATCCCATATCGGAACGGCCACAGTATTTTTCTGGGGAAGGTAAAAATGGAAAAATCCAAACGGTTTGCTTTGAAGGTGTGCTCACCATTAACGATGCGCCAGCGTTAATAGATCTTTTACAGCAAGGTATTGGGCCAGCCAAATCGATGGGATGTGGTTTGCTATCTTTGGCTCCACTGTGATTGAGGTGTAATAAAATGGCTTGGCTTCCTCTTAACCCCATTCCACTCAAAGATCGCGTCTCCATGATCTTTCTGCAATATGGGCAGATCGATGTAATAGATGGCGCGTTTGTACTTATCGACAAGACAGGGATCCGCACTCATATTCCTGTTGGCTCGGTTGCCTGCATCATGCTGGAACCTGGTACACGGGTTTCGCATGCAGCTGTACGCTTGGCTGCGCAAGTTGGAACATTGTTGGTATGGGTGGGGGAAGCGGGCGTTCGTGTTTATGCTTCTGGTCAGCCTGGTGGTGCGCGTTCAGATAAGCTGCTCTACCAGGCAAAACTTGCTCTGGATGAAGATTTGCGTCTGAAGGTAGTACGCAAAATGTTTGAACTTCGGTTTGGTGAACCTGCGCCCGCCCGACGCTCCGTAGAACAACTCAGAGGTATAGAAGGAAGCCGTGTGCGAGCAACTTATGCACTTCTGGCGAAGCAATACGGGGTGACATGGAATGGACGTCGTTACGATCCGAAAGACTGGGAAAAGGGCGATACGGTCAACCAATGCATTAGCGCTGCAACTTCCTGTTTATACGGCGTAACTGAAGCGGCGATACTTGCAGCTGGTTATGCACCAGCTATTGGGTTTGTGCATACAGGAAAGCCTCTTTCCTTTGTTTACGATATCGCGGACATCATTAAATTTGACACTGTTGTACCGAAAGCTTTTGAGATAGCGCGTTGTAATCCTGGTGAGCCGGACCGGGAAGTCCGTTTGGCGTGCAGGGATATTTTTCGCAGTAGTAAAACATTAGCCAAATTGATTCCGCTTATAGAGGACGTGCTTGCTGCTGGAGAAATACAACCGCCGGCCCCACCTGAAGATGCACAGCCTGTTGCCATTCCGCTTCCTGTTTCACTGGGAGATGCAGGCCATCGGAGTAGCTGAAATGAGTATGTTGGTCGTGGTCACTGAAAATGTACCTCCGCGCTTACGAGGCAGATTAGCCATCTGGTTGTTGGAGGTACGTGCAGGGGTATATGTAGGTGATGTATCCGCAAAAATTCGTGAAATGATCTGGGAACAAATAGCTGGATTGGCGGAAGAAGGCAATGTAGTGATGGCATGGGCAACGAATACGGAATCGGGATTTGAGTTCCAGACATTTGGGGTAAACAGGCGTACCCCGGTAGATTTGGATGGTTTAAGGTTGGTATCTTTTTTACCTGTTTGAAAACAAAGAATTAGCTGATCTTTAATAATAAGGAAATGTTACATTAAGGTTGGTGGGTTGTTTTTATGGGAAAAAATGCTTTAAGAACAAATGTATACTTTTAGAGAGTTCCCCGCGCCAGCGGGGATAAACCGACGGCTTCATGTTCTTGGTGATGGGGTTCACCGAGTTCCCCGCGCCAGCGGGGATAAACCGAAAAAATGCGACGACCGCAGCCATTCCGATCTGAGTTCCCCGCGCCAGCGGGGATAAACCGAGATCAACACGGTAGATATTTCCGTGATTGGGGAGTTCCCCGCGCCAGCGGGGATAAACCGGCGTTGGAGTTCGCAGCGGCATTATTGAGCCTGAGTTCCCCGCGCCAGCGGGGATAAACCGAGTCTTTAATCAAAATGGATTTTTATAATGAAGAGTTCCCCGCGCCAGCGGGGATAAACCGGGTTACGCCTGCACAGAGTACAATGCGTGGGGGAGTTCCCCGCGCCAGCGGGGATAAACCGCGGTGGCAGTGATGAGGCGTTCCCAATTAATGGAGTTCCCCGCGCCAGCGGGGATAAACCGCGCACTCAAAATAGTAAATTAATTTATGAATTGAGTTCCCCGCGCCAGCGGGGATAAACCGCATCCGGCGCTGAACATCGCCACCTGCCTAACGAGTTCCCCGCGCCAGCGGGGATAAACCGCGGTGATGCGCGGTATCGATCAGCATCCGGCTGAGTTCCCCGCGCCAGCGGGGATAAACCGGGCACGGAATTGTTATGCTGTTCCCCTGACCGGAGTTCCCCGCGCCAGCGGGGATAAACCGTACAGTTTCCATAAATTCACCTCGTTTATATAGAGTTCCCCGCGCCAGCGGGGATAAACCGATCGGACGATGGCGATCGCAATCGCGCGGGAAGAGTTCCCCGCGCCAGCGGGGATAAACCGTTTTTGTTCTCTTCAAAACGCCGAACAACCAAGAGTTCCCCGCGTCAGCGAGGATAAACCGGACGCACTGGATGCGATGATGGATATCACTTAGAATTCCCCGCCCCTGCGGTAGAACACCCAGCTCCCATTTTCAAACCCATCAAGACGCCTTCGCCAACTCCTTCACCAGAGGTAGCATTATCCGCATAACGTCACGGCAGCGACGTTCTATTCTTCCAGGAAGTGCCTTATCAATATGCTGTTGATTATCCAGTCTTACGTCATGCCAGCTATTTCCCGCAGGGAATGCGGCTGTTTTTGCGCGTTGCTGATAACCATCCTTATTCCCAAGATTCCAGTTAGTCGCTTCCACCGAAAGTACAGCAATGCCCGCTTTGTCGAATATTTCTGCGTCATTACAACACCCAGTGCCTTTCGGATAATTTTTATTCAAACCCGGATTGGTCGTTGCGGCTATTCCGTGACTGCGTGCAATTGCCAGCGCCCTGTCGCGCGTTAATTTCCTTACTGCTTCAGGGGTTTTTACACCGCTGTTGAAATACAATTTATCGCCAACAATTAAGTTATCGAGATTAATCACCAGCAGCGTATTTTTCTTTTCGGTGTCACTCATCCGCTTGAGTAAATTCTCAGCGCCTAATTTCCCTTCCTCTTCGCCGCTGGTCGCCACAAATCGAATACCATACTCGGTAGGCGTATTTTTCAGGCGTTCTGCCAGTTCCAGCATGACACCTAAACCTGCGGCGTTATCATCCATTCCTTGTAACGTCAGCCCGCCGAGATTGGCATCGGCGTCAGCATCGCTCAGCGGGGCGTAAGTATCCAGATGCGCCATAATGATGATCTGCTGCGGCGCTTTGCCTTCATGAGCGGCAATCACCGTACTTCCCGTCACGTTATGCCAGCTCTTACGATTATCGCGGGCGGTATAAATATACCGACTATTAAATGTCCGAATATCACTGCGATAACCCATTTGCTGAAACTGTTGGCGAATATAATCGGCAGATAACATTTCTGCAGGAGTTCCGGTCATGCGTCCCGGAAAGAAAGTAGCAATATGTCGTGCCTGAGTATTAGCAAAATCGCCAGGTTTAGGTGACGAGGCGTGTACGGGGAGAATAAAGCATACGCCGAGCGCCAGGGCAGCGGTACGGTGGCGCAATGCGGAAAACATAGTGAGTCCTTAAATACCATGCAAATTTTTTTACCGCCATAGTATGAAACTGCCGCTGCGCTAAAACAATTTCAAATCTTCCTAAACGCCCGAAATCCGGTGCCTTAAGCACTTTTTGATATTAGCTTTGCCAAATCGTTATTCCGTTAAGGAACTACTCATTCTAATTGGTAATTTCATTCGTTCTCTTACGCTCCCTATAGTCGAAACATCTGATGGCAAGAAAATAGCGGTATTGCAAAGGAACGGTTATGGATCAAATACGACTTACTCACCTGCGGCAACTGGAGGCGGAAAGCATCCATATTATTCGCGAGGTGGCGGCAGAATTCTCAAATCCGGTGATGCTCTACTCTATCGGTAAAGATTCCAGCGTCATGCTGCATCTGGCGCGCAAGGCGTTTTATCCAGGTACGCTGCCTTTCCCGTTGCTGCATGTTGATACCGGCTGGAAATTCCGCGAGATGTATGAGTTCCGCGATCGTACGGCGAAAGCCTATGGCTGCGAGCTGCTGGTGCATAAAAACCCGGAAGGCGTGGCGATGGGGATTAATCCATTCGTGCACGGCAGCGCGAAACATACCGATATTATGAAAACTGAAGGCCTGAAACAGGCGCTGAATAAATACAGTTTTGATGCCGCCTTCGGTGGTGCGCGCCGCGACGAAGAGAAATCCCGCGCTAAAGAGCGAATCTACTCTTTCCGTGACCGCTTCCATCGCTGGGATCCGAAAAATCAGCGCCCGGAGCTGTGGCACAACTACAACGGGCAAATTAATAAAGGCGAAAGCATCCGTGTCTTCCCGCTCTCTAACTGGACCGAGCAGGATATCTGGCAATACATCTGGCTGGAAAATATCGACATTGTGCCGCTGTATCTCGCTGCGGAACGTCCGGTTCTGGAACGCGACGGTATGTTGATGATGATTGATGACAACCGTATCGACCTGCAACCGGGCGAAGTGATTAAAAAACGGATGGTGCGTTTCCGTACGCTGGGCTGCTGGCCGCTGACCGGTGCGGTGGAGTCAAATGCACAAACACTGCCGGAGATCATCGAAGAGATGCTGGTTTCCACCACCAGTGAACGTCAGGGCCGCGTGATTGACCGCGACCAGGCGGGATCCATGGAGCTGAAAAAACGTCAGGGGTATTTTTAAGATGAACACCGCACTTGCACAACAAATCGCCAATGAAGGCGGCGTCGAAGCCTGGATGATTGCGCAACAACATAAAAGCCTGCTGCGTTTTCTGACCTGTGGTAGCGTCGATGACGGCAAAAGTACCCTGATTGGTCGTCTGCTGCACGATACCCGCCAAATCTATGAAGATCAGCTCTCATCGCTGCATAACGACAGTAAGCGTCACGGCACCCAGGGCGAAAAGCTGGATCTGGCTCTGCTGGTGGACGGCCTGCAAGCTGAGCGCGAACAGGGCATCACCATTGACGTGGCCTACCGCTATTTCTCTACCGAGAAGCGTAAATTTATTATCGCCGACACCCCAGGGCACGAGCAGTACACCCGCAATATGGCGACTGGCGCATCGACATGTGAACTGGCGATCTTACTGATCGATGCCCGTAAAGGCGTGCTCGATCAAACCCGTCGTCACAGTTTTATCTCCACACTGTTGGGGATCAAACATCTGGTCGTGGCGATCAACAAAATGGATCTGGTGGATTACAGTGAAGAGACGTTCACCCGTATTCGTGAAGATTATTTGACCTTTGCCGGGCAGCTGCCGGGTAATCTGGATATCCGCTTTGTGCCGCTCTCTGCACTGGAAGGCGACAACGTGGCATCGCAAAGTGAAAGTATGCCGTGGTACAGCGGTCCGACACTGCTCGAAGTGCTGGAAACCGTGGAGATCCAGCGAGTGGTGGATGCTCAGCCAATGCGCTTCCCGGTGCAGTACGTTAACCGCCCAAATCTCGATTTTCGTGGCTACGCCGGAACGCTGGCATCCGGTCGCGTGGAAGTCGGGCAACGTTTAAAAGTGCTGCCCTCTGGTGTGGAATCAAACGTCGCGCGGATCGTGACTTTTGATGGTGATCGCGAAGAAGCCTTTGCCGGAGAAGCGATCACCCTGGTGCTGACGGATGAGATCGACATCAGCCGTGGCGATCTGCTGCTGGCGGCAGACGAAGCGTTACCAGCTGTGCAGAGCGCGTCGGTGGATGTGGTATGGATGGCGGAACAGCCGCTTTCCCCGGGCCAGAGTTATGACATCAAAATTGCCGGTAAGAAGACGCGTGCTCGTGTTGATGGCATTCGTTATCAGGTTGATATTAATAACCTTACCCAACGCGAAGTTGAAAACCTGCCGCTGAACGGCATCGGCCTGGTGGATCTCACTTTTGACGAGCCACTGGTGTTAGATCGTTATCAGCAAAATCCAGTTACCGGTGGGCTGATTTTTATCGATCGCCTGAGCAATGTGACCGTGGGTGCCGGTATGGTGCACGAGCCAGTTAGCCAGGCAACTGCTGCGCCATCTGAATTCAGTGTATTCGAACTGGAATTGAATGCTCTGGTTCGTCGCCACTTTCCGCACTGGGGCGCGCGCGATTTGCTGGGGGATAAATAATGGCGCTGCATGACGAAAACGTCGTCTGGCATAGCCATCCGGTCACTGTGCAACAACGCGAGCTACACCACGGTCATCGTGGTGTAGTGCTGTGGTTTACCGGCCTCTCCGGGTCCGGTAAATCAACGGTCGCCGGGGCGCTGGAGGAGGCGTTACATAAACTCGGCGTCAGTACGTATCTGCTGGATGGCGACAATGTTCGCCACGGATTATGCAGCGATCTCGGTTTTAGCGATGCCGATCGTAAAGAGAATATCCGTCGCGTCGGTGAAGTGGCGAATTTGATGGTTGAAGCCGGACTGGTGGTGCTGACCGCATTTATCTCGCCACACCGCGCCGAACGCCAGATGGTTCGTGAACGCGTAGGAGAAGGGCGCTTTATCGAAGTGTTTGTCGATACGCCGCTGGCGATTTGCGAAGCCCGCGATCCAAAAGGCTTATATAAGAAAGCGCGTGCCGGTGAACTGCGCAACTTTACGGGAATAGATTCCGTTTACGAAGCGCCTGAATCGGCAGAAATTCATCTCAATGGTGAACAATTAGTAACAAATTTGGTACAGCAATTATTAGATCTGTTGAGACAGAACGATATTATCAGATCCTGAGACACCACCGGGTTTCCATGCCCGGTTCGTCAAAGTAACAGGATCAAATATGCGTAATAGCCATAACATTACACTAACAAATAACGACAGCCTTACTGAGGATGAAGAAACCACATGGTCACTGCCTGGTGCCGTGGTCGGTTTTATCTCCTGGTTATTTGCGCTGGCGATGCCGATGTTGATTTATGGCTCTAACACGCTGTTCTTCTTTATCTACACCTGGCCTTTCTTTCTGGCGCTGATGCCCGTTGCGGTAGTGGTGGGGATTGCGCTGCATTCATTGATGGACGGAAAGCTACGCTACAGTATTGTTTTCACCCTGGTGACAGTAGGCATTATGTTTGGCGCACTGTTTATGTGGCTGCTGGGCTAATTTGTACTTTCCCGTCTCCTCTGTTCATAATTCAAACCGTAACTAATAATGAGATTATGTTCTGCACGCCCTGGGTATACGTAACAATGGACAAATGTGGTACATTTGCCCGCGTTGTCGCGGTATCCCCAACAGAGGATGTAGAGTCGTCTTCGGATGCATGGGATGATGATGCCGTTTTTCAGGGGGCAGGATGGGTAAACTAACGCTGCTGTTGCTGGCTATTCTGGTCTGGCTACAGTATTCGCTGTGGTTCGGTAAGAACGGTATACATGACTATACCCGCGTCAATGATGATGTGGCGGCACAGCAAGCTACAAACGCGAAACTTAAAGCGCGAAACGATCAACTTTTTGCCGAAATTGACGATCTCAATGGCGGCCAGGAGGCGCTCGAAGAGCGTGCGCGTAATGAACTCAGCATGACCAGGCCGGGCGAAACTTTTTATCGTCTGGTGCCTGACGCGTCGAAGCGCGCACAGTCTGCGGGGCAAAACAATCGATAAATCAGCCCGGGAATTAACATGGCAACCACTCATTTGGATGTTTGCGCCGTGGTTCCGGCGGCCGGATTTGGCCGTCGAATGCAAACGGAATGTCCTAAGCAATATCTCTCAATCGGTAATCAAACCATTCTTGAACACTCGGTGCATGCGCTGCTGGCGCATCCCCGGGTGAAACGAGTCGTCATTGCCATAAGTCCTGGCGATAGCCGTTTTGCACAACTTCCTCTGGCGAATCATCCGCAAATCACCGTTGTAGATGGCGGTGATGAGCGTGCCGATTCCGTGCTGGCAGGTCTGAAAGCCGCTGGCGACGCGCAGTGGGTATTGGTGCATGACGCCGCTCGTCCTTGTTTGCATCAGGATGACCTCGCGCGATTGTTGGCGTTGAGCGAAACCAGCCGCACGGGGGGGATCCTCGCCGCACCAGTGCGCGATACTATGAAACGTGCCGAACCGGGCAAAAATGCCATTGCTCATACCGTTGATCGCAACGGCTTATGGCACGCGCTGACGCCGCAATTTTTCCCTCGTGAGCTGTTACATGACTGTCTGACGCGCGCTCTAAATGAAGGCGCGACTATTACCGACGAAGCCTCGGCGCTGGAATATTGCGGATTCCATCCTCAGTTGGTCGAAGGCCGTGCGGATAACATTAAAGTCACGCGCCCGGAAGATTTGGCACTGGCCGAGTTTTACCTCACCCGAACCATCCATCAGGAGAATACATAATGCGAATTGGACACGGTTTTGACGTACATGCCTTTGGCGGTGAAGGCCCAATTATCATTGGTGGCGTACGCATTCCTTACGAAAAAGGATTGCTGGCGCATTCTGATGGCGACGTGGCGCTCCATGCGTTGACCGATGCATTGCTTGGCGCGGCGGCGCTGGGGGATATCGGCAAGCTGTTCCCGGATACCGATCCGGCATTTAAAGGTGCCGATAGCCGCGAGCTGCTACGCGAAGCCTGGCGTCGTATTCAGGCGAAGGGTTATACCCTTGGCAACGTCGATGTCACTATCATCGCTCAGGCACCGAAGATGTTGCCGCACATTCCACAAATGCGCGTGTTTATTACCGAAGATCTCGGCTGCCATATGGATGATGTTAACGTGAAAGCCACTACTACGGAAAAACTGGGATTTACCGGACGTGGGGAAGGGATTGCCTGTGAAGCGGTGGCGCTACTCATTAAGGCAACAAAATGATTGAGTTTGATAATCTCACTTACCTCCACGGTAAACCGCAAGGCACCGGGCTGCTGAAAGCCAATCCGGAAGACTTTGTGGTGGTGGAAGATTTGGGCTTTGAGCCTGATGGTGAAGGTGAGCATATTCTGGTTAGAATCCTCAAAAACGGCTGCAATACCCGTTTTGTGGCGGATGCACTGGCGAAATTCCTGAAAATTCATGCCCGTGAAGTCAGCTTCGCTGGGCAAAAAGACAAACATGCTGTTACGGAACAGTGGTTATGCGCTCGCGTGCCGGGCAAGGAAATGCCCGATCTGAGCGCCTTTCAACTGGAAGGCTGCCAGGTGCTGGAGTATGCGCGGCACAAGCGCAAGCTGCGTTTAGGGGCGCTGAAAGGAAACGCCTTTACCCTGGTTCTGCGCGAAGTGAGCAATCGCGATGACGTTGAACAACGTCTGAACGATATTTGCGTAAAAGGTGTACCGAACTACTTCGGTGCCCAACGTTTTGGGATTGGCGGTAGCAACTTGCAGGGGGCGCAGCGCTGGGCGCAAACCAATACTCCGGTGCGCGATCGCAATAAACGGAGTTTTTGGTTGTCGGCAGCCCGCAGTGCGTTGTTTAATCAGATTGTTGCTGAGCGCCTCAAAAAAGCAGACGTTAATCAAGTTGTTGACGGCGATGCGCTACAATTAGCCGGACGTGGTAGCTGGTTTGTCGCAACCACCGAAGAACTGGCGGAATTACAGCGTCGCGTTAACGATAAAGAGCTGATGATAACCGCCGCATTGCCGGGCAGTGGCGAATGGGGAACTCAGCGTGAAGCGCTGGCATTCGAACAAGCAGCTGTCGCCGCAGAAACTGAATTACAAGCTTTACTGGTGCGCGAAAAAGTTGAAGCCGCGCGCAGAGCGATGCTGCTGTATCCGCAACAATTAAGCTGGAATTGGTGGGATGACGTCACCGTAGAGATCCGTTTCTGGCTTCCGGCGGGTAGTTTTGCAACCAGCGTTGTCAGGGAACTTATCAACACAACAGGTGATTATGCGCATATTGCTGAGTAATGATGACGGGGTACATGCACCCGGTATACAAACGCTGGCGAAAGCCTTGCGTGAGTTTGCTGACGTTCAGGTGGTCGCCCCCGATCGTAACCGCAGCGGCGCTTCAAATTCTCTGACACTGGAATCCTCCCTGCGCACGTTTACCTTTGAAAATGGTGATATTGCTGTGCAAATGGGAACCCCGACCGATTGCGTCTATCTTGGCGTGAATGCTCTGATGCGTCCGCGCCCGGACATTGTTGTGTCCGGAATTAACGCCGGGCCGAATCTGGGGGATGATGTTATTTATTCCGGTACGGTAGCCGCCGCGATGGAAGGCCGTCATTTAGGTTTTCCGGCGCTTGCCGTCTCGCTTGACGGGCATAAACATTACGACACTGCCGCGGCGGTAACCTGTTCAATTTTGCGCGCACTGTGTAAAGAGCCGCTGCGCACCGGGCGTATTCTTAATATTAACGTTCCGGATTTACCCTTGGATCAAATCAAAGGTATTCGCGTGACGCGCTGCGGTACACGACATCCGGCAGATCAGGTGATCCCGCAGCAAGATCCGCGCGGCAATACGCTGTACTGGATTGGCCCGCCGGGCGGTAAATGTGATGCCGGTCCGGGGACCGATTTTGCTGCGGTAGATGAGGGCTATGTCTCCATCACGCCGCTGCATGTGGATTTAACTGCGCATAGCGCGCAAGATGTGGTTTCAGACTGGTTAAACAGCGTGGGAGTTGGCACGCAATGGTAAGCAGACGCGTACAAGCACTTCTGGATCAATTACGTGCGCAAGGTATTCAGGATGAGCAGGTGCTGAATGCACTTGCCGCCGTGCCGCGTGAAAAATTCGTTGATGAAGCGTTTGAACAAAAAGCCTGGGACAATATCGCCTTGCCGATAGGTCAGGGGCAGACAATTTCGCAGCCATATATGGTGGCGCGAATGACCGAATTACTCGAGCTAACGCCGCAGTCGCGGGTGCTGGAAATTGGCACCGGTTCGGGATATCAAACGGCAATCCTGGCGCATCTTGTCCAGCATGTTTGCTCGGTTGAACGGATTAAAGGCTTGCAGTGGCAGGCACGTCGCCGCCTGAAAAATCTTGATTTACATAATGTTTCAACCCGTCATGGCGATGGATGGCAAGGTTGGCAGGCACGTGCGCCGTTTGACGCTATCATTGTTACGGCGGCACCGCCGGAAATTCCAACTGCGCTAATGACGCAGCTGGACGAAGGCGGGATTCTCGTCTTACCCGTAGGGGAGGAGCACCAGTATTTGAAACGGGTGCGTCGTCGGGGAGGCGAATTTATTATCGATACCGTGGAGGCCGTGCGCTTTGTCCCTTTAGTGAAGGGTGAGCTGGCTTAAAACGTGAGGAAATACCTGGATTTTTCCTGGTTATTTTGCCGCAGGTCAGCGTATCGTGAACATCTTTTCCAGTGTTCAGTAGGGTGCCTTGCACGGTAATTATGTCACTGGTTATTAACCAATTTTTCCTGGGGGATAAATGAGCGCGGGAAGCCCAAAATTCACCGTTCGCCGCATTGCGGCTTTGTCACTGGTTTCGCTATGGCTGGCAGGCTGTTCTGACACTTCAAATCCACCGGCACCGGTCAGCTCCGTTAATGGCAATGCGCCTGCAAATACTAATTCTGGTATGTTGATTACGCCGCCGCCGAAAATGGGGACGACGTCTACAGCGCAGCAACCGCAAATTCAGCCGGTACAGCAGCCACAAATTCAGGCTACTCAACAACCGCAAATCCAGCCAGTGCAGCCAGTAGCTCAGCAGCCGGTACAGATGGAAAACGGACGCATCGTCTATAACCGTCAGTATGGGAACATTCCGAAAGGCAGTTATAGCGGCAGTACCTATACCGTGAAAAAAGGCGACACACTTTTCTATATCGCCTGGATTACTGGCAACGATTTCCGTGACCTTGCTCAGCGCAACAATATTCAGGCACCATACGCGCTGAACGTTGGTCAGACCTTGCAGGTGGGTAATGCTTCCGGTACGCCAATCACTGGCGGAAATGCCATTACCCAGGCCGACGCAGCAGAGCAAGGAGTTGTGATCAAGCCTGCACAAAATTCCACCGTTGCTGTTGCGTCGCAACCGACAATTACGTATTCTGAATCTTCGGGTGAACAGAGTGCTAACAAAATGTTGCCGAACAACAAGCCAGCTGCGACCACGGTCACAGCGCCTGTAACGGTACCAACAGCAAGCACAACCGAGCCAACTGTCAGCAGTACATCAACCAGTACGCCTATCTCCACCTGGCGCTGGCCGACTGAGGGCAAAGTGATCGAAACCTTTGGCGCTTCTGAGGGGGGCAACAAGGGGATTGATATCGCAGGCAGCAAAGGACAGGCAATTATCGCGACCGCAGATGGCCGCGTTGTTTATGCTGGTAACGCGCTGCGCGGCTACGGTAATCTGATTATCATCAAACATAATGATGATTACCTGAGTGCCTACGCCCATAACGACACAATGCTGGTCCGGGAACAACAAGAAGTGAAGGCGGGGCAAAAAATAGCAACCATGGGTAGCACCGGAACCAGTTCAACACGCTTGCATTTTGAAATTCGTTACAAGGGGAAATCCGTAAACCCGCTGCGTTATTTGCCGCAGCGATAAATCGGCGGAACCAGGCTTTTGCTTGAATGTTCCGTCAAGGGATCACGGGTAGGAGCCACCTTATGAGTCAGAATACGCTGAAAGTTCATGATTTAAATGAAGATGCGGAATTTGATGAGAACGGAGTTGAGGTTTTTGACGAAAAGGCCTTAGTAGAAGAGGAACCCAGTGATAACGATTTGGCCGAAGAGGAACTGTTATCGCAGGGAGCCACACAGCGTGTGTTGGACGCGACTCAGCTTTACCTTGGTGAGATTGGTTATTCACCACTGTTAACGGCCGAAGAAGAAGTTTATTTTGCGCGTCGCGCACTGCGTGGAGATGTCGCCTCTCGCCGCCGGATGATCGAGAGTAACTTGCGTCTGGTGGTAAAAATTGCCCGCCGTTATGGCAATCGTGGTCTGGCGTTGCTGGACCTTATCGAAGAGGGCAACCTGGGGCTGATCCGCGCGGTAGAGAAGTTTGACCCGGAACGTGGTTTCCGCTTCTCAACATACGCAACCTGGTGGATTCGCCAGACGATTGAACGGGCGATTATGAACCAAACCCGTACTATTCGTTTGCCGATTCACATCGTAAAGGAGCTGAACGTTTACCTGCGAACCGCACGTGAGTTGTCCCATAAGCTGGACCATGAACCAAGTGCGGAAGAGATCGCAGAGCAACTGGATAAGCCAGTTGATGACGTCAGCCGTATGCTTCGTCTTAACGAGCGCATTACCTCGGTAGACACCCCGCTGGGTGGTGATTCCGAAAAAGCGTTGCTGGACATCCTGGCCGATGAAAAAGAGAACGGTCCGGAAGATACCACGCAAGATGACGATATGAAGCAGAGCATCGTCAAATGGCTGTTCGAGCTGAACGCCAAACAGCGTGAAGTGCTGGCACGTCGATTCGGTTTGCTGGGGTACGAAGCGGCAACACTGGAAGATGTAGGTCGTGAAATTGGCCTCACCCGTGAACGTGTTCGCCAGATTCAGGTTGAAGGCCTGCGCCGTTTGCGTGAAATCCTGCAAACGCAGGGGCTGAATATCGAAGCGCTGTTCCGCGAGTAAGTAAGCATCTGTCAGAAAGGCCAGTCTCAAGCGAGGCTGGCCTTTTCTGTGCACAATAAAAGGTCCGATGCCCATCGGACCTTTTTATTAAGGTCAAATTACCGCCCATACGCACCAGGTAATTAAGAATCCGGTAAAACCGAGAATGGTCGTTAACACTGTCCAGGTTTTCAGACCGTCTGCTACCGACAACCCCAGATATTTGGTCACAATCCAGAACCCTGAGTCATTAATATGTGACGCGCCAAGCCCACCAAAGCAGGCTGCCAGCGTCACCAATACGCACTGAATCGGATTCAATCCCATCACCGCTTCTGAGAGTAACCCGCCGGTTGTCAGGATTGCTACGGTTGCTGACCCCTGCGATGCACGCAGCGCCAGTGAAATAATAAATGCGGCTGGTAACAGAGGCAGGTCAATCATTTGTAGCATGTTGGCAAGGGCTTTGCCGACGCCCGATTCCACCAGCACTTTGCCAAATACCCCTCCAGCACCAGTAACCAAAATCACTACCGCCGCAGTGGGAAGGGCTGAGCCCATAATGTCGCTGGTGTGTTGTAAGCTCCAGCCGCGACGTAAAGCCAATAACCAGAATGCCAGCACCAGCGCAATCATTAGAGCTACCATTGGTGAGCCGATCAGCTGTAGCGTACCAAGCAGGGGATGCGAAGGCGGCATCAGTGTTGCGGAAACCGTACCCGCCATGATAATCGCGATAGGAATAACAATTAGCGAGGTGACCAGCGCGACGCCCGGTGGATTTATTTTATCGCTTAATTTTGTCGCGCCTTCCTCACTGGCCGGAGCCAGTTGCATCTGTTCCAGTACTTCTACTGACATCGCATATTGGCGCTTATTGATTATTTTCGCTGCAAAGTAGCCAACAACCCCTACGGGAATAGAAATCGCAATACCGATGATGGTTAGCCAGCCGATGTCTGCGTGGAGTAACCCCGCTGCGGCGACAGGGCCTGGATGCGGCGGTACCGCCACGTGAACAGTGAGCATGATCCCAGCGACAGGCAGGCCAAATTTGAGTGGCGATATTTTGGCAACCTTGGCAAAACCGTAAATGATTGGCGCAAGAATAATAAAGCCGACATCAAAGAAGACGGGAATACCGAGGAAGAACGCTGCCAGAGTCAGCGCAGCGATAGTTCGTTTGTCACCTAACTTGCGACTGAAATAATTAGCCAGTGACTCTGCACCACCAGAGTGTTCGATCATACGCCCCAGCATAGCGCCCAGACCAATAATAATAGTGACGGAACCAAGCACACCGCCCATCCCGGCGATCATCACTTTACCCACTTCGCCCGCCGGTATACCCGCCGCAAGTGCGACTAACAGGCTGACGAGGAGCAGAGCAACGAATGGTTGTACCTTTGCCTTGATGACCAGCAGCAACAGCATGATTACGCCAGTTAACGCAATGCATAACAATGTAATTGTGGACATGGGAAACCCTGTCTGAAAGTTATAGTTAACCTACCCCATCCGTAGATGGGGGGATGTATGGGTACGTTGTAATTAGGGATTTAACGAATTAGCGCCAGGCGTCAAACCAGCCAAGCCCTTCTTCGGTGAGGCCACGAGGTTTATATTCACAACCGATCCAGCCCTGATATCCCACCTCATCGAACAGGCGGAACAGCCACGGATAGTTGATTTCTCCATCGTCCGGTTCATGTCGATCAGGTAGTCCGGCAATTTGTACGTGCGCATATTTCCCGGCGTAGTCGCGGATTAAATGCGTCAGGTTGCCATCTACTTTTTGCGCATGAAAAGTATCTAGTTGAATAAACACGTTATCTCGCGCAACTTCTTCAACAATAGCCAGTGCCTGATACTGGCTGGAGAAGAGATAATGAGGCTTAACGCCGGGGCTGAGTGCTTCAACTAATATTCGCTTGCCGTGTGGCGCAAAGCGGTCGGCAGCGTAGCGGAGATTATCGATAAATACTGCCCGGTACCGTTCAGCATCTTCGCCAGCGGGCACGACGCCTGCCATCACATGGACTTGTTCACAATTGAGCGCCAATGCATATTCCAGTGCCAGGTCGATGTCTGCGTGTGCTTCGTGCTCACGTCCGGGAAGGGCGGATAATCCCCATTCCCCCGCATTAATATCTCCGGGAGCGGTATTGAACAGCGCCAGTGTCAGATGGTTTTGCTCCAGTTGCTTTTGGATTTGCAGGGTGGAGTAGTCATAGGGAAACAGAAATTCCACAGCATCAAACCCGGCTTTTCGCGCTGCGGCGAAGCGTTCAATAAAAGGCACTTCGGTGAACATCATGGATAAATTAGCTGCAAAACGAGGCATTGCATTAACTCCTTAATTCCGCAATTTCACCTGCGGTCAGATAACGGATCGGGCGGTCACCGAGAATAAAAATCAGCTTTGCCGTTTCCTCCAGCTCTTCCATATTGTTGGCGGCTTCTTGCAGGCTTTCACCGCAAACCACTGGGCCATGATTTGCCAGTAAAAAAGCCTGATTGTCTGCTGCCAGTTCCGCCAGATCCTGTGCGATGCGTTTATCGCCCGGTCGGTAATAAGGCACCAGCGGGACATTTCCCATCCGCATCACCACGTATGGTGTGAACGGACGAATAACGTTGCTGCTGTCCAGCCCTTGCAGGCAGGAAAGCGCCGTCGACCATGTGCTGTGCAAATGCACCACCGCTTTACAACGCGGATTGTTGCGATACAGCGCCAGATGAAAGAGCACCTCTTTCGAGGGTTTGTCACCACTTAACCATTCGCCATCCGCGGCGACTTTGGAAAGCCGCTGCGGATCGAGATTGCCCAGGCATGAACCTGTCGGTGTCGCCAGTAAATTCCCGTCAGGTAAAAGCAGCGACAGATTGCCAGCCGAACCGGTTGCATAGCCGCGCTGAAAGAATGAACTGGCAATCCGCGTCATCTCCTCTCGCAAAGACTGCTCTACTTTTGCGAAATCGCTCATGATAAAAACTCTCTTTGGGCTCGTGAAAAAAAGGCGTCATCACCGAAGTTGCCAGATTTAAGGGCGAGTGAGACAGGCTTATCCAGTGCGTTTACCCACGGCACGCCGGGGGAAATGGTTGGGCCAATATGAAACCCTTTTATTCCCAGGCTCTGTGTGACTACGCCGGAGGTCTCACCGCCTGCGACAATAAAGCGTGTCACGCCTTCCGCTGCTAACCGCGCCGCTAGTTGAGAAAACAGTGTTTCTACTGCCTGACTGGCTTTTTGTGCACCGTATTGCTGTTGAATTGCTGCCAATGCGTCAGTGCTGGCGGTGGCAAAAACCAGTGGAGCAAGTACACTTTCCTGGCCCAGAACCCACTCTGCCAGTTCGTGTGCATAAGCGGCCAGAGTTTCAATTGAGAGGCAGCGTGCCACATCAACTTCACGGGCTGGTGCAATTTGACGGTAATGTGCTACCTGGCGGTTGGTCATTTGAGAGCATGAACCGGAGAGCACTACGCCGCGCCCAGCGAGCGGACGCCCTGCTTTGCGAGCCTGGTTACCGTTTTCTTGCGCCCACTGCCGGGCCAGGCCAATCGCCAGACCAGAACCGCCCGTTACCAGTGGGGCATCGCGCAAGGCTTCTCCCTGAATTTCCAGATGGTGTTCGGTCAGCGCATCAAGCACCGCGTAGCGGTAGCCCTCTTGCTGTAAGCGAGCCAGCTCTTGACGAACGGCATCCACACCTTGTTCGAAAACATGTGCCGAAACGACGCCGCAGCGCCCTGTGGATTGCGCTTCAACCAGACGGGGAAGATAGCTGTCGGTCATGGGATTTACCGGGTGATGGCGCATCCCGGATTCGGCCAGCAGTTGATTCATTACGAACAAATACCCCTGATAAACCGTACGTCCGTTGACCGGCAGGGCCGGAGAGAAGACCGTAAACGGCGTGTCGAGAGCATCCATTAAGGCATCGGTAACCGGGCCAATATTACCTTTCGCCGTACTGTCGAAAGTAGAGCAGTATTTGAAATAGATCTGTTTGCAACCTTGCTGTTGCAACCAGCTCAGAGCCGCCAGCGATTGCTGTGTGGCTTCAACCACTGGACAGGAGCGCGTTTTCAGGCTGATCACCAGTGCGTCGATTGCTTCCGGCATTTTACCTGTTGGAACACCGTTAATTTGTACCGTTGGTAGACCGTTTTCCACCAGAAAACTGGCGATATCCGTCGCGCCGGTAAAATCATCGGCGATAACGCCAATCTTGATCATGATTTCGCTCCCGGTAGAGTGATGCCAGAGAAAATCTTGATAACTGCGCTATCGTCTTCTTTCCCGTAACCCGCGTTACTGGCGCTGGTGAACATATTCAATGCTGTTGAGGCCAATGGCAGCGGGAAGTGCAGGGCTTTGGCTGTATCGGCAACCAGACCAAGATCCTTAACAAAAATATCGACGGCTGAATGCGGGGTGTAATCGCCATCCACCACATGACGCATCCGGTTTTCGAACATCCAGGAATTTCCGGCGGCATTGGTCACGACGTCATACATCACATCCAGCGGGATCCCCGCACGGGCTGCAAGTGCCATCGCTTCGGCTCCGGCAGCAATATGTACGCCCGCTAACAACTGGTGAATAATTTTTACGGTCGAACCTAGTCCCGGTTCTGCACCTATGCGATAAACTTTTCCGGCAACGGCTTCCAGCACGGGTGCCAGTCGTTCAAAGGCAATATCGCTACCGGAGGCCATGATAGTCATTTCACCGTTAGCGGCTTTTACTGCACCTCCAGAAACTGGCGCATCCAGCATTTCCAGATCGAATCCAGCCAGAGCGATAGCAATTTCTTGCGCATCAGCACTAGCGATAGTGGAAGAAACCATTACTGCCGTACCGGGTTTCAGATGTTGTGCAACGCCTGTTTCACCAAACAGCACCTGTTTAACCTGGGCCGCATTGACCACCAGCACCAGCAGAGCGTCCAGTTTTTCGGCAAACGTCGCGGCGTTATCAGAAACCCCGCAAGCACCTGCCTCTTTCAACGTAGCGCAGGCATTGCTGTTCAGGTCTGCGCCCCAGGTAGAAAGACCTGCGCGGACACATGACAGTGCTGCTCCCATTCCCATTGACCCTAAGCCAACGATACCGACATGAAACTCAGATCCCGTTTTCATCTGCTCTCCTTGTTAATTTAAGTGATATTTTGTTTGATATTGTGAATATAAGCGCTGGAAGATAACGATATGGTGAGCTGATTCACATAAATTAACATTGTGTGTTATTTTATGTGAACTAAGCGTTAGTTGCGCCGCGCACGTTTCGCAGGCAAATAGCGTAGAATGTCAGCAGGACAAAGGAAGGAGCAAAAGTTGATACCCGTAGAGCGTCGCCAAATCATCCTTGAGATGGTAGCTGAAAAAGGCATTGTCAGTATTGCTGAACTAACGGACAGAATGAATGTGTCACATATGACCATTCGTCGGGATTTACAAAAACTGGAGCAGCAGGGAGCCGTTGTGCTGGTGTCCGGAGGCGTCCAGTCTCCGGGACGCGTGGCGCATGAACCTTCTCATCAGGTAAAAACTGCGCTGGCAATGACGCAAAAAGCGGCTATTGGCAAGCTGGCGGCAAGTCTTGTTCAGCCGGGAAGTTGTATCTATCTGGATGCGGGAACGACCACGTTAGCGATAGCACAGCATCTGATTCACATGGAGTCACTGACTGTGGTCACAAACGATTTCGTTATTGCAGACTACTTGCTCGACAACAGTAATTGCACAATTATTCACACTGGCGGTGCAGTGTGTCGGGAAAACCGTTCCTGTGTCGGGGAAGCCGCTGCGACCATGCTGCGCAGCCTGATGATTGATCAGGCTTTTATTTCTGCATCGTCATGGAGTGTGCGGGGGATTTCTACGCCAGCGGAAGATAAAGTCACGGTGAAACGGGCGATTGCCAGTGCCAGCCGCCAGCGAGTTTTGGTCTGTGATGCGACGAAATATGGTCAGGTGGCGACATGGCTGGCGTTACCATTAAGCGAGTTTGATCAGATTATCACAGACGACGGTTTGCCGGAGAGTGCCAGTCGCGCGCTGGCGAAGCAGGATCTCTCTTTGCTGGTAGCGAAAAATGAATAATGGCCTGCAATAACATTTGGTTACTCATGCTTCACAGAAGAAGCATGAGACTACTTTATTTTATAAAATGACAGCCGCCCGCTTTTCGGCGTGCCGGTATCAATATAAATCTGGTTAGCGAACGTCTGAATGTTATCAAACATCATATGTCCAAATATAAAATAATCAGCGCCGTTTATTTGTTGTAACTCGCCATTAAGCGATTTCTGCACACGATCAACAGGCCAGAGTAATTCGCTTTCTACTATTTCTTTACCAAACTGATATTCATCACCCGGATAATCTGCATGTGCGATGACATATTTTATGTTGTCATTAATGATTTCAATAATATGTGGAAGGTGATGGAATTTCAGCAACAGATCTATTGCCTCTTGTTGCTCTGAATCATTTAAATCGAAAAACCAGTCACCACCGCTGGCAAGCCACATATTTCCATCGCCGGTCGCGAACGCATCCAGCGCCATTGCTTCGTGGTTGCCTTTAACCGGCGTAAACCAGGGCTGGTTTAGCAGGCGCAGCACGTTAAGACTCTCCGGCCCACGATCGATGTTATCGCCTACCGAAATAAGTAAGTCGGTTTCAGGGCAAAAAGAGAGTTGATGTAAGCGGGATTGTAATAATTGATATTCACCATGAATATCACCAACGACCCATATATGGCGATAGTGATGGGCATTAATTTTTTGATAGCGTGTAGATGGCATGGTTTTACCCTGTAAAATAAGCTTTCCTATTATACAGGGTGTTTTTATTTTATTCGTCAGTTGTCGTTAATATTCCCGATAGCAAAAGACTATCGGGAATTGTTATTACACCAGGCTCTTCAAGCGATAAATCCATTCCAGCGCCTGACGCGGAGTCAGTGAATCCGGGTCCAGGTTTTCCAGAGCTTCGACCGCTGGCGAGGTTTCTTCCGGTACTGACAGCAAAGACATTTGCGTACCATCCACTTGCGTAGCGGCGGCGTTCGGCGAAATGCTTTCCAGCTCACGCAGTTTTTGCCGTGCGCGCTTAATCACCTCTTTTGGCACGCCTGCCAGAGCTGCAACCGCCAGGCCGTAGCTTTTGCTCGCCGCGCCATCCTGCACGCTGTGCATAAAGGCAATGGTGTCGCCGTGCTCCAGTGCATCGAGATGCACGTTGGCGACGCCTTCCATTTTCTCCGGTAACTGTGTCAGCTCGAAATAGTGGGTGGCAAACAGCGTCAACGCTTTAATCTTATTCGCCAGATTTTCCGCGCACGCCCACGCCAGCGACAGACCATCGTAAGTGGAAGTTCCGCGCCCAATCTCATCCATCAGCACCAGACTGTACTCGGTGGCGTTATGTAAAATATTGGCGGTTTCAGTCATCTCCACCATAAAGGTTGAGCGCCCGGAAGCCAGGTCATCTGCCGCGCCTACGCGGGTAAAGATACGGTCAATCGGGCCAATCTCGACTTTTTGCGCCGGTACGTAGCTGCCGATATAGGCCATCAGCGCAATCAACGCGGTCTGGCGCATATAGGTACTTTTACCGCCCATGTTCGGACCGGTGATGATCAACATACGGCGCTGCGGCGACAGATTCAGCGGGTTAGCGATAAATGGCTCATTCAGTACTTGTTCAACTACCGGATGGCGACCTTCGGTAATGCGAATGCCCGGTTTATCAATGAAGGTCGGGCAGGTGTAGTTCAGGGTATAGGCCCGTTCCGCCAGGTTAACCAGCACGTCGAGTTCCGCCAGCGCGCTCGCGCTCTGTTGCAACGCTTCCAGATGCGGCAACAGCAGGTCGAACAGCTCTTCATAAAGCTGTTTTTCCAGTGCCAGTGCTTTGCCTTTTGAGGTGAGAACTTTATCTTCGTACTCTTTTAGCTCTGGAATGATGTAGCGCTCGGCGTTTTTCAGCGTCTGGCGACGCATGTAGTTGATGGGTGCCAGATGGCTTTGCCCACGGCTGATTTGAATGTAGTAGCCGTGCACCGCATTAAAGCCAACTTTCAGCGTGTCCAGGCCGGTACGTTCACGCTCGCGGACTTCCAGACGCTCCAGATAATCGGTCGCGCCGTCAGCCAGCGCGCGCCACTCATCCAGCTCTTCGTTATAGCCCGATGCGATAACACCACCGTCGCGTACCAGCACCGGCGGTGTGTCGATGATTGCTCGCTCCAGCAGATCGCGCAGCTCGGCAAACTCGCCCATCTTCTCACGTAGCGCCTGTACCGGTGCACTATCGACAGTTTCTAACTGCGCACGCAGCTCCGGCAGTTGCTGGAAAGCGTGGCGCATACGGGCCAGATCGCGTGGGCGAGCAGTTCGTAAAGCCAGACGTGCCAGAATACGTTCCAGGTCGCCGACCTGACGCAGTACCGGCTGTAGCCCGGCGGTGAAATCCTGCAATGCGCCAATAGTTTGCTGGCGCTCAAGCAACACGCGGGTATCGCGCACTGGCATATGCAGCCAGCGTTTCAGCATACGGCTGCCCATCGGCGTGACGGTGCAGTCGAGCACAGAAGCCAGCGTATTTTCCGCACCACCCGCCAGGTTCTGGGTGATTTCCAGATTACGACGCGTCGCGGCATCCATAATGATGCTGTCCTGCTCACGTTCCATGGTGATGGAACGAATATGCGGCAGAGTCGTACGTTGGGTATCTTTCGCATACTGCAACAGACAACCGGCAGCACAAAGTCCGCGCGGCGCGTTCTCGACGCCAAAACCGACCAGATCGCGGGTCCCAAATTGCAGATTCAACTGCTGGCGCGCGGTGTCGATTTCAAACTCCCACAGCGGGCGACGGCGCAGGCCGCGACGGCCTTCAATTAACGACATTTCAGCAAAATCTTCTGCATACAGCAGTTCCGCAGGATTAGTGCGTTGCAGTTCTGCCGCCATCGTTTCGCGGTCAGCCGGTTCGCTCAGGCGAAAACGCCCGGAACTGATATCCAGCGTCGCGTAGCCGAAACCTTTGCTGTCCTGCCAGATAGCCGCCAGCAGGTTGTCCTGACGCTCCTGCAACAGGGCTTCATCGCTGATGGTGCCTGGCGTAACGATACGCACAACTTTGCGCTCAACCGGACCTTTGCTGGTCGCCGGATCGCCAATTTGTTCGCAGATGGCAACGGACTCTCCCTGATTCACCAGTTTGGCGAGATAGTTTTCCACCGCATGGTAGGGAATCCCCGCCATCGGGATCGGCTCTCCCGCCGAAGCACCGCGTTTGGTCAGTGAAATATCCAGCAGTTGCGACGCGCGTTTTGCGTCGTCATAAAACAGTTCATAAAAATCACCCATCCGGTAAAACAGCAGGATCTCGGGATGCTGGGCTTTCAGCCTGAGATACTGCTGCATCATGGGCGTATGGGCGTCGAAATTTTCTATTGCACTCATGGGGTTATGTCCGGTTCCCTGATATTAAATGGGGTGTGATGGTTTTTATTTTCGTTGTAATCACATAAGGCGCACATGATACCGGAGTTAATCATTTCAGGGGAAGAAGCGAACGGCGAGTTCTTGATGCTGGTTCCGGGAAAGATGCTGTTTTGCAGCTTTTGCGTGATGCTTATGAAGCAAGTACGCAAAATTGTATCGGTTGGCTAACCCTTCTTCTTTGGAGTCATAGTGCCCTTTAAGATTAAGATGTAATATAAATACATCTTAATGAGGTGGAGGCAGCATGTCCGGCAAGCGTATCTCTCGTGAAAAACTGACGATTAAAAAAATGATCGATCTTTATCAAGCGAAATGCCCGCAGGCGTCAGCGGAGCCGGAGCATTACGAGGCGTTGTTTGTTTACGCGCAAAAGCGGCTGGATAAATGTGTGTTCGGCGAAGAGAAACCAGCCTGTAAGCAGTGTCCGGTGCACTGTTACCAGCCTGCAAAGCGTGAAGAGATGAAACAGATTATGCGTTGGGCCGGGCCGAGAATGCTGTGGCGTCATCCGATCTTAACCGTGCGTCATCTCATCGATGACAAGCGTCCGGTGCCAGAACTGCCGGAAAAATATCGTCCGAAAAAACCTCATGAATAGTATGCCGGACAGGCAGATCTGTCCGGCAATTTGCAGTTAAATCAATGCCGATTTATCAATTCCCAGCCGCTTCATCCGTGACAGCAGGGTCGTGCGTTTCAGCCCCAGACGTTGCGCAGCGCCTTTAGGCCCGGCAACCACGCCGTTGGTTTCTTTCAGCACGCGCACAATCAACTGATATTCATCTTCGCCCTCCAGGGCGACAACCGTTGCGGCAGGCGGCGTTTCAGGTTCCGGTAAAACAATATCTGGCAATGACAGCTGCAGCACGTTACCGCGTGTTAGCAATACCGCGCGCTCAATGACGTTTTCCAGTTCGCGTACGTTACCCGGCCACTCCATGTTGCTCAAGGTGCGCAGCGTCTCGGCAGGAATGCTGTCGATATTGCGCCCCAGACGACGGGCAATTTTGAAGGTAAAGGCTTTCGCCAGCAGCGGAATATCTTCCGGACGCTCGCGTAGTGGCGGCAGGTGAATCGGGAATACGTTCAGGCGGTAATAGAGATCGCTACGGAACTCACGGTCGGCGACCATTTTTTTCAGATCGCGGTTAGTCGCGGCGATTAGACGCACGTCCGTCTGAATGATTTTGTTGCTGCCGAGACGTTCAAACTCCTGTTCCTGCAATACACGCAGCAACTTCGGCTGTAACTCCAGTGGCATATCGCCCACTTCGTCGAGGAACAGGGAGCTTTTATCCGCCAGTTCAAAACGACCGATACGCTGGGCGCTGGCACCGGTAAAAGCCCCACGCTCATGACCAAACAGATCGCTTTCCAGCAATCCGGCAGGCATCGCCGCGCAGTTCATTTTGACCATGCGGCGATTATTACGCCCACTGAGATTATGGATCGCACGGGCAATCAGCTCTTTACCCGTGCCAGTTTCACCGAGGATCAGCACGGTACTGTCACTTTGCGCCACCATTTCAACTTGTTTAAGCACGCTGTACATGGCTTCGCTGCGGCCAATAATCTCGCCAAATTCACTATCAACATTGTTGAGCTGCTCGGTCAGGGCGAGGTTTTCATCAACCAGCCGTTCTTTCAGACGATGGATTTCCTGATAGGCGAGGGCGTTATCGACAGCGATTGCCACACGTTCGGCAATCTGGCGCAGTAAATTCAGATTGGTAGTGGTAAACACTTTCTCTTCGCATTGCGCCAGTTTCAACACGCCCAGCATGGTGTCGCCAGACATCAGCGGTAACAGGCACAAGGTTTGAATCTGGTTGCCCCAGGTGTCGAACAACATGCGTTCATAGGGGGCTAAATCGTCCCGCTCGTGGAGATTGATCAGCAGCATCTCTTTACTTTTGAACACGCGTTCGGTGAGGGTTCCGGCTTCATCGACTTCGCTCTGTTCGTGGGCGGGATGCTGTTTATCAAGATAGTGAGTGGAGTAGATGTTGAGTTTGTTTTTACGGTGGCTGCGTAAGACGATACTGATATCGTCAATGTCGAAATAGTAATGGATTTCTTTGGCGACTTCGCTGACCAGTTCGTCCATATCCAGGCGGGAAAGCACCGCGTTGGTGATGGCGACCAGGATGCGGAAGTTATCGCGTTCCCGGCATAACAACTCATAGTCGACATTGTTAACGACGCGGCTCTGGATTTGTTCGGTGACGACAGAAACGATCTGCGTAAATGTTTGCAGACGATTGAACTCTTTTTCGCTCCAGGGGCGATCGTCATAACGAATAAATTCACAGCCACCAAAAATATGCCCTTCCGCCGCCAGTGGCATCAGGCAATAGTGACCAAATTTTGGGTATAGCCCACCTGCGTCCAGCTGCGGCCAGGTTTCACAAAATTCTTCGTAACTGCAATGCAGCGTATCAGGGCGCGACAAAATGCTGCGTACCGGACCGTGTGCCAGAACAGTTTCGTCTTCATATTTAATGGGGGTGTCTTTTTCACGCGACGCGTAATAAGACGCACGTTGAGTCTGCGCTTGCCACAACACAATAGCCGCGTTGTCGGCGAGCGCAGAACGCTTTACCAGTTGCGAAAGAGCCTCACACAGCGAGGCCAGATCGGGCTGCTGCAATAGTGTCCGAGTGATGTCGAACAACCCTTGTTGTCCGAGATCACTCATCGGTGTATATGACATTTTGTTCTTCCAGGAAAGCACCGCAAAGCGGTGCAAAAGGTCATTGACTAACTATAGGAGATTTAGAATTTTATTAGCATATACGCGGAAGCGGTTCGGCGTGTGGTAAATCGAGGGTTCGTTTCACGCCATACAGACCGGCAAGACGAACACCTTTACGTTCCACCACTTCACCAATCAGCGCCGCGTCTTTCCCCAGTGGATGGGAATGTAACGCTGCCAGCACTTGCTCTGCCGCGTTGCGTTCAACAGCTATTACTAGTTTGCCTTCGTTGGCAAAGTTCAGGGCGTCCAGTCCCAGCAATTCGCAAACGCCACGCACGGCAGGTTTAACAGGCAGTGCCGCTTCTGAAAGTTCAATACCACAACCGCAGGCTGCCGCGAACTCATGAACCACCGCGTTTACACCACCACGGGTGGCATCACGCAGCGCTTTCACGCCGGGAATGTCACGCAGCGTCTGAATAAGCGGCGTCAGCACCGCGCAGTCGCTGACCAGTTCGCCATCCAGCCCCAGCTGCTCACGCAGGTTAAGGATAGTCGCCCCGTGGTCGCCGAGTGTACCGCTCACCAGCAATACATCGCCTGCGGTTAGCGTCTGTGCGCCCCAGTGAATATTCGCCGGAATTGCGCCCATGCCAGCGGTGTTGATAAACAGTTTATCTACCGCGCCGCGCTGCACCACTTTAGTATCGCCAGTAACGATGGCAATGCCTGCCGCGCGGGCGGTTTCTGCCATGCTGGTCACTACGGCTTTCAGTGTCTCCATCGGCAATCCTTCTTCGAGGATAAAGCCACAGGAGAGATAGCGCGGAATAGCGCCACTGACCGCAACGTCATTGGCTGTGCCGCAAATCGCCAGCTTGCCGATATTACCGCCAGGGAAGAACAGCGGGTCAATAACGTAACTGTCGGTGGAGAACGCCAGACGGTCGCCTTCCGCTACCAGCTGCGCCAGATCAAGACGTGCCTGATCTTCCTGCTCTGCCAGCCACGGGTTGGCAAAGGCTTCCATAAACAGGCTGTTGATTAATTGCTGCATCGCCTGGCCGCCGCTACCGTGGGCGAGTTGGATATTATTCACGCTTCACTCTCCTGCTGACGATACTGATACCACGCGGCGCACGCTCCTTCGGAGGAAACCATCAGCGCACCAAACGCGGTTTGAGGATTACAGGTGTTACCAAACAGCGGGCATTGATGCGGCTTACATTTGCCCGTTAATACCTCACCACAACGCGCGCGCGGGTCATCGCAGACCTGCTGCGGTGCCGGGCGGAAATGTGCTTCGGCATCGAATCGTTGATAATCCGGCGTCAGGTGCACGCCAGAAGATTCAATCACGCCTAAGCCGCGCCATTCGCTGTCGCCGTTGACACAGAACACATCGGCAATCGCCTGTTGCGCCAGCAGGTTACCGGCATCCGGTACCACTCGACGATACTGATTCTCTACCTTGCTGTGGGCCGCTATTTTCTGCTGCACCAGCATGACCACGCCTTGTAGTAGATCAAGGGGTTCGAATCCAGCAACCACCAGCGGACGATGAAAATCGCTGGCGATAAAATTATAGGCGTCGGTGCCGATAACCATACTGACGTGACCCGGCGCGAGGAACGCATCGATACCGTTATCCGGCTGTTCCAGCAAACTGCGCAACGTCGGGATAAGCGTAATGTGCTGGCAGAAGAAGTAAAAATTCTGCACATCACGCGCTTTCGCCTGTTGCAGAGTGATAGCGGTGGTCGGCATAGTGGTTTCAAAACCTAAGCCGAAGAACACCACTTTGCGGGTTGGATTCTCCTGCGCCAGTTTCAACGCATCCATCGGCGAGTAAACGATGCGCACATCGGCACCGCGTGCTTTTGCCTGCAACAGCGATCCCTGTTTCCCCGGCACGCGCATGGCGTCGCCAAAGGTACAGAAGATGACTTCCGGATGGCTGGCAATCTCCACGCAGGTGTCGATTCTACCCATCGGCAGTACGCACACCGGGCACCCCGGACCGTGGATAAACTCAACGTTTTCCGGCAGTAACTGGTCGAGGCCGAATTTAAAGATAGCGTGGGTATGACCGCCACACACTTCCATAATCCGCAGAGGGCGTTCGGCGGTGTAAGAGAGATGTGAAGCACGTTCGCGCAGATGCTCAATTAACTGCATCACCTGTTCCGGCGCGCGATATTCATCAACAAAACGCATTATTTTTCCTCGCCATACAACAGCGCGCCGACATCCGGCTCAACGTCAAACATGTTTTGTAAGGCGTCGAGAGTGTCGCGTGCTTCGGCTTCATTAATTACGCTCATGGCAAAGCCAACGTGTACCAGTACCCACTGGCCCACGCGCGGCTGACCGTTTTCATCGCAGCTGCCGACTAACGTTAAATCGACATCGCGCTGAATGCCGCAGACGTCGACTTTCGCCTGGTTGCCGTCAATGGTGCGGATCTGGCCGGGAACGCCTATGCACATCGCTGTGTCTCCAGCCAGTTCAGCCACTGGTCCATCCCTTCGCCGCTGGTGGCGGAAATAAGGATGATTTCAATTTCTGGATTGACTTCGCGGGCGCAGGCGATGCACTTTTCAACGTCAAAGTTGAGATACGGCAACAGGTCAACTTTGTTGAGCAGCATCAGCGAGGCGGCGGCAAACATATGCGGATATTTCAGCGGTTTGTCTTCACCTTCGGTAACGGAAAGCACCGCCACTTTGTGTTTTTCACCGAGATCGAAGCTGGCCGGGCATACGAGGTTGCCAACGTTTTCGATAAACAGAATACCGTTATCGTCCAGTGGCAGACGCGGTGCGGCGTCGGCAATCATCTGTGCGTCAAGATGGCAGCCTTTACCGGTGTTCACCTGAATCGCTGGTGTGCCGGTAGCGCGAATGCGTGCGGCATCGTTCACGGTTTGCTGGTCGCCTTCAATAACTGCGCACGGAACGCTGTCTTTCAGGCGCATTAGGGTTTCCGTCAGCAGGGTGGTTTTACCGGAACCAGGGCTGGAAACCAGGTTGAGCACCAGTTGCTTGCGGGCAGCAAAGCGCGCGCGGTTGCGTTCAGCCAGACGGTTATTTTTGTCCAGCACGTCAATTTCGACTTCCAGCATCCGACGCTGGCTCATGCCCGGTGCGTGAGTGCCCGCTTCGCCATGACCGTAATGCAGGTCGCCTTCTTCAGTCTGGCTGGGGGTAAATTCAGGCGCTTTAATGCCGGTGATTTTCATCTTCGGGCGTGCCGCCGGGGCAAATGGCGCGCTACGAAACGCGGAATGAGGGTTATGTTCATCACCCTCGATATACAGGTTGCCTTCACCGCAACCGCATGTTGTACACATCGCTCACTCCTGGTCTATTTCTATCCGCCGAATCTGTAAACCGTCGTCTGCCACAATCTGCAGCATGTCACCATGACACTGTGGACAGCGGCGGACGCGCTGGGTCAGTAGCGTCACATACTGTTGGCATGTTTCACACCAGCATTCGGCCTCTTGTTCTTCGAGGTGCAGTTTACAACCTTCCGCCACGCTGCCGCGGCAAACCAGATCAAAACAAAAGGCAAGAGAGCTGGTTTCGACACAAGAAAATGCGCCAATTTTGAGCCAGACCCCAGTTACGCGTTTTGCGCCGTGTTTTGCGGCCTGCTGTTCGATCAATTCCAGTGCCCGTTGGCAGAGGGTTATTTCGTGCATATCGCCTCCCATTAACTATTGCCAGCTACAAGCAATAATTGTGCCAGTGTTGATTATCCCTGCGGTGAATAATGTCGATGATGTCGAAATGACACGTCGACACGGCGACGAAATTCATTTTTAGCTTAAAAATCTCTTTAATAACAATAAATTAAAAGTTGGCACAAAAAATGCTTAAAGCTGGCATCTCTGTTAAACGGGTAACCTGACAATGACTATTTGGGAAATAAGCGAGAAAGCCGATTACATCGCACAGCGGCATCGTCGCCTACAGGACCAGTGGCACATCTACTGCAATTCGCTGGTTCAGGGGATCACGTTATCGAAAGCGCGCCTGCATCACGCCATGAGCTGCGCGCCGGACAAAGAACTCTGTTTCGTCCTTTTTGAACATTTTCGCATTTACGTCACCCTGGCGGATGGCTTTAACAGCCACACCATCGAGTATTACGTCGAAACAAAAGATGGCGAAGACAAACAGCGGATTGCGCAGGCGCAACTGAGCATTGACGGCATGATTGATGGCAAGGTCAACATCCGCGATCGCGAACAGGTTCTGGAACACTATCTCGAAAAAATCGCTGGCGTTTACGACAGCTTATACACCGCTATTGAAAACAATGTGCCGGTGAATTTAAGCCAACTGGTAAAGGGACAAAGCCCGGCAGCATGAGCTGAGGCTTTGCCCGTTTTGCAGGCGTTACGCCTGTTTGGGGATGGGCGTGTCGATGAGTGTCGAAAATGACATTTCATCGGCATGTTTTCGTCAAAAATGACAATCACCTGAGGAATGCCTGGTGAATCGTTTTGTAATTGCTGACTCCACGCTCTGTATCGGCTGCCACACTTGTGAGGCCGCCTGTTCAGAGACGCATCGCCAGCACGGCCTGCAATCAATGCCGCGCCTGAGAGTGATGCTGAATGAAAAAGAATCTGCGCCGCAGCTCTGTCACCACTGTGAAGATGCACCCTGCGCGGTGGTCTGCCCGGTTAACGCCATCACCCGCGTTGATGGGGCCGTGCAGTTGAATGAAAGCCTGTGCGTAAGCTGCAAGCTGTGCGGCATCGCCTGCCCGTTTGGCGCAATTGAATTTTCCGGCAGCCGTCCGCTGGATATTCCGGCAAACGCCAATACCCCGAAAGCGCCACCGGCACCGCCTGCTCCGGCGCGTGTCAGCACATTGCTTGACTGGGTGCCAGGTATTCGCGCGATCGCCGTCAAATGTGACCTTTGTAGCTTTGATGAACAAGGTCCGGCCTGCGTGCGGATGTGCCCGACTAAAGCCCTGCATCTGGTGGATAACACCGATATCGCCCGCGTCAGCAAACGTAAGCGTGAGCTGACCTTTAACACGGACTTTGGCGATCTCACCTTGTTTCAGCAGGCTCAAAGTGGAGAGGCTAAATGAGCGCAATTTCCCTGATCAATAGCGGCGTGGCGTGGTTTGTCGCCGCCGCTGTTCTGGCATTTCTCTTTTCTTTTCAAAAAGCGTTAAGTGGCTGGATAGCTGGAATTGGCGGCGCGGTTGGTAGTCTGTATACGGCAGCCGCGGGCTTCACTGTACTGACTGGCGCGGTTGGCGTGAGCGGTGCGCTGTCGCTGGTAAGCTACGATGTGCAAATCTCTCCGCTTAACGCGATTTGGCTGATTACGCTCGGTCTGTGCGGTCTGTTTGTCAGCCTCTACAACATTGACTGGCATCGCCACGCGCAGGTGAAGTGCAACGGCTTGCAGATCAATATGTTGATGGCTGCCGCCGTCTGCGCCGTCATTGCCAGCAACCTCGGCATGTTCGTGGTAATGGCCGAAATCATGGCCCTGTGCGCGGTGTTCCTCACCAGCAACAGCAAAGAGGGCAAACTGTGGTTTGCGCTGGGGCGTCTTGGCACTCTGCTGCTGGCGATTGCTTGCTGGCTGCTGTGGCAGCGTTACGGCACGCTGGATCTGCGCCTGCTGGATATGCGTATGCAACAGCTGCCGCTCGGTTCCGATATCTGGCTGCTCGGAGTGATTGGCTTTGGCCTACTGGCCGGGATTATTCCGCTGCACGGCTGGGTGCCGCAGGCACATGCGAACGCCTCTGCGCCAGCTGCCGCGTTGTTTTCTACGGTAGTCATGAAAATTGGCCTGCTGGGCATTTTAACCCTGTCACTGCTGGGCGGTAATGCACCGCTGTGGTGGGGGATCGCGCTGCTGGTGCTCGGCATGATCACCGCGTTTGTCGGTGGTCTGTATGCGCTGATGGAGCACAACATCCAGCGCCTGCTGGCTTACCACACCCTGGAAAATATCGGCATCATCCTGCTGGGGCTGGGCGCTGGCGTAACGGGTATCGCGCTCGAACAACCGGCGCTGATTGCTCTTGGCCTGGTCGGTGGTCTGTACCATCTGCTTAACCATAGCCTGTTCAAAAGCGTACTGTTCCTCGGGGCGGGGAGCGTCTGGTTCCGTACCGGTCATCGCGATATCGAAAAACTCGGTGGTATTGGCAAGAAAATGCCGGTTATCTCCATCGCCATGTTAGTCGGGCTGATGGCAATGGCTGCGCTGCCGCCGCTGAATGGTTTTGCCGGGGAATGGGTTATCTATCAATCATTTTTCAAACTGAGCAATAGTGGCGCGTTTGTTGCCCGTCTGCTGGGGCCGCTGCTCGCTGTGGGGCTGGCAATTACCGGTGCGCTGGCGGTGATGTGTATGGCGAAAGTCTATGGCGTCACGTTCCTCGGCGCGCCGCGTACCAAAGAAGCCGAAAACGCCACCTGTGCGCCGCTCCTGATGAGCGTAAGCGTAGTGGCACTGGCGATTTGCTGCGTAATTGGCGGTGTTGCTGCGCCGTGGCTACTGCCGATGCTCTCTGCTGCTGTACCTCTGCCGCTGGAGCCTGCTAACACCACCGTTTCTCAACCGATGATCACGTTGCTGCTGATTGCCTGCCCGCTGCTGCCATTCATCATTATGGCGATTTGCAAAGGCGATCGTTTGCCATCGCGTTCCCGCGGTGCGGCCTGGGTGTGCGGTTACGACCACGAAAAATCAATGGTGATTACCGCTCACGGTTTTGCCATGCCGGTGAAACAGGCGTTTGCGCCGGTGCTGAAACTACGCAAATGGCTGAATCCGGTGTCTCTGGTGCCGGGCTGGCAGTGCGAGGGGAGTGCGTTGCTGTTCCGCCGGATGGCGCTGGTTGAACTGGCGGTACTGGTGGTGATTATTGTTTCACGAGGAGCCTGAGAATGAGTGTTTTATATCCGTTAATTCAGGCGCTGGTGTTATTTGCCGTTGCGCCGCTGCTCTCCGGTATAACCCGCGTGGCGCGCGCCCGCTTGCATAACCGTCGCGGGCCGGGCGTGTTGCAGGAGTATCGCGACATTATCAAACTGCTGGGGCGTCAGAGCGTCGGCCCGGATGCCTCCGGCTGGGTGTTCCGCCTGACGCCGTATGTGATGGTGGGCGTCATGCTGACTATCGCTACTGCGCTGCCGGTGGTGACCGTCGGTTCTCCGCTGCCGCAACTGGGTGATTTGATCACCTTACTGTATCTCTTTGCCATCGCGCGTTTCTTCTTTGCCATTTCTGGTCTGGATACCGGTAGCCCGTTTACCGCTATCGGCGCGAGCCGTGAAGCGATGCTTGGCGTGCTGGTCGAACCGATGCTGCTGCTTGGTCTGTGGGTTGCCGCACAGGTTGCCGGTTCCACCAACATCAGCAACATCACCGACACCGTTTATCACTGGCCGCTGAGCCAGAGCATCCCGCTGGTACTGGCGCTTTGTGCCTGTGCGTTCGCCACCTTTATCGAAATGGGCAAACTGCCGTTCGACCTGGCGGAAGCCGAGCAGGAGCTGCAGGAAGGCCCGCTCTCTGAATACAGCGGCAGCGGCTTTGGCGTCATGAAATGGGGTATCAGCCTGAAACAGCTGGTGGTGTTGCAGATGTTCGTCGGGGTGTTTATTCCGTGGGGACAAATGGAAACCTTCACCGCCGGTGGACTGCTGCTGGCGCTGGTGATTGCCATCGTAAAACTGGTGGTCGGCGTCCTGGTTATCGCGCTGTTCGAAAACAGCATGGCCCGTCTGCGTCTTGATATTACTCCGCGCATTACCTGGGCTGGGTTTGGCTTTGCATTTTTAGCGTTCGTCTCCTTGCTGGCGGCGTGATTAAAGAGAGTTTGAGCATGTCTGAAGAAAAATTAGGTCAACATTATCTCGCCGCGCTGAATGAGGCATTTCCGGGCGTCGTGCTGGACCACGCCTGGCAGACCAAAGATCAGCTGACTGTCACCGTAAAGGTGAACTACCTGCCGGAAGTGGTGGAGTTTCTTTACTACAAACAGGGTGGCTGGCTGTCGGTGCTGTTTGGTAACGACGAACGCAAACTGAATGGTCATTACGCCGTTTACTACGTGCTGTCGATGGAGAAGGGCACTAAGTGTTGGATTACGGTTCGCGTCGAAGTTGACGCCAACAAACCGGAATATCCGTCCGTGACGCCGCGCGTTCCGGCGGCGGTGTGGGGCGAGCGTGAAGTGCGCGATATGTACGGTTTGATTCCGGTTGGTCTGCCGGATGAACGTCGTCTGGTGCTGCCGGATGACTGGCCGGATGAACTTTATCCGCTGCGTAAAGACAGCATGGATTATCGTCAGCGTCCGGCACCGACCACCGATGCTGAAACCTACGAGTTCATCAACGAACTGGGCGACAAGAAAAACAACGTCGTGCCGATTGGTCCGCTGCACGTCACTTCTGATGAACCGGGCCACTTCCGTCTGTTCGTCGATGGCGAAAACATTATCGACGCCGACTACCGTCTGTTCTACGTCCATCGCGGCATGGAAAAACTGGCGGAAACCCGTATGGGTTATAACGAAGTGACCTTCCTCTCTGACCGTGTGTGCGGGATCTGCGGCTTTGCCCACAGCACCGCCTACACCACGTCGGTGGAAAACGCGATGGGTATTCAGGTGCCAGAACGTGCGCAGATGATCCGCGCCATTCTGCTGGAGGTAGAACGCTTGCACTCGCATCTGCTCAACCTTGGCCTGGCCTGTCACTTTACCGGCTTCGACTCCGGCTTTATGCAGTTCTTCCGCGTGCGTGAAACCTCCATGAAAATGGCAGAGATCCTTACCGGTGCGCGTAAAACCTACGGCCTGAACTTGATCGGCGGGATTCGTCGCGATCTGCTGAAAGACGACATGATCCAGACCCGCCAGCTGGCACAACAGATGCGTCGTGAAGTGCAGGAGCTGGTGGATGTGCTGCTGAGCACTCCGAACATGGAACAGCGCACTGTCGGCATTGGTCGTCTGGACCCGGAAATCGCTCGCGACTTCAGTAACGTCGGCCCGATGGTCCGTGCCAGCGGTCACGCCCGTGATACCCGCGCCGATCACCCGTTTGTCGGCTATGGCCTGCTACCAATGGAAGTCCACAGCGAGCAGGGCTGCGACGTTATTTCCCGTCTGAAAGTGCGTATCAACGAAGTCTATACCGCGCTGAACATGATCGACTACGGTCTGGATAACCTGCCGGGTGGCCCACTGATGGTGGAAGGCTTTACCTACATTCCGCACCGCTTTGCGCTGGGCTTTGCCGAAGCGCCGCGCGGCGATGATATCCACTGGAGCATGACCGGCGACAACCAGAAGCTGTACCGCTGGCGCTGCCGTGCCGCGACCTACGCGAACTGGCCGACCCTGCGCTACATGCTGCGCGGCAACACCGTTTCCGATGCGCCGCTGATTATCGGTAGCCTCGACCCTTGCTACTCCTGTACCGACCGCATGACCGTGGTCGATGTGCGTAAGAAGAAGAGCAAAGTGGTGCCGTACAAAGAACTCGAGCGTTACAGCATTGAGCGTAAAAACTCGCCGCTGAAATAAGGAATCGCCATGTTTACCTTTATCAAAAAAGTCATCAAAACCGGCACGGCGACCTCGTCTTATCCGCTGGAGCCGATTGCGGTTGATAAAAACTTCCGTGGTAAGCCAGAGCAGAACCCGCAGCAGTGCATCGGCTGCGCGGCCTGCGTCAATGCCTGCCCGTCAAACGCCTTAACGGTTGAAACTGACCTCGCCACAGGAGAGCTTGCCTGGGAGTTTAATCTTGGGCGCTGCATCTTCTGTGGACGCTGCGAAGAAGTCTGCCCGACGGCGGCGATCAAACTGTCGCAAGAGTACGAACTGGCGGTGTGGAAGAAAGAAGACTTCCTGCAACAGTCCCGCTTCGCGCTGTGCAACTGCCGCGTCTGCAATCGTCCTTTCGCCGTCCAGAAAGAGATCGACTACGCCATTGCGCTGCTTAAGCACAACGGCGACAGCCGCGCGGAAAACCACCGCGAAAGCTTTGAGACTTGCCCGGAATGTAAGCGCCAGAAATGCCTGGTGCCGTCCGACCGTATTGAACTGACTCGCCATATGAAAGAGGCCATCTGATGAGCAATTTATTAGGCCCCCGTGACGCCAACGGCATTCCGGTCCCCATGACGGTGGATGAATCCATCGCCAGCATGAAGGCGTCGTTACTGAAAAAAATCAAACGTTCTGCCTATGTTTACCGCGTGGACTGCGGCGGCTGCAACGGTTGCGAAATCGAAATTTTCGCCACTTTATCGCCGCTGTTTGATGCAGAACGCTTCGGCATTAAAGTCGTTCCTTCACCGCGTCATGCGGATATTTTACTGTTTACCGGCGCGGTCACCCGTGCAATGCGATCCCCTGCGCTGCGTGCGTGGCAGTCCGCGCCGGACCCGAAAATTTGTATCTCCTACGGTGCCTGCGGTAACAGCGGCGGGATCTTCCACGATCTCTACTGCGTGTGGGGCGGTACGGATAAAATTGTCCCTGTGGATGTTTATATCCCTGGCTGCCCGCCAACGCCTGCCGCCACGCTGTACGGCTTTGCAATGGCGCTCGGCCTGCTGGAGCAGAAAATTCACGCCCGTGGGCCGGGTGAACTGGATGAACAACCGGCGGAGATCCTGCATGGCGATATGGTGCAGCCGCTGCGCGTGAAAGTGGATCGCGAATCACGTCGCCTGGCGGGTTATCGTTACGGTCGTCAGATTGCCGATGATTACCTTACACAGTTAGGGCAGGGCGAAGAACAGGTTGCACGCTGGCTGGAAGCGGAAAACGATCCGCGTCTGAACGAGATTGTCAGCCATCTGAATCATGTTGTTGAAGAGGCGCGTATCCGATGAGTGAAAAGGTGGTGTTCAGTCAACTGAGCCGTAAATTTATTGATGAGAACGATGCCACGCCCGCCGAGGCGCAGCAGGTGGTCTATTACAGCCTGGCGATTGGTCACCACCTTGGGGTTATCGATTGCCTGGAAGCGGCGCTCACCTGCCCGTGGGATGAATATCTGGCATGGATTGCCACTCTGGAGGCAGGCAGTGAAGCCCGCCGCAAAATGGAAGGCGTGCCGAAATATGGTGAGATCGTCATCGACATTAACCATGTGCCGATGCTGGCCAACGCATTCGATAAAGCCCGGGCAGCGCAAACTTCGCAGCAGCAGGAATGGAGTACAATGCTGTTAAGTATGCTGCATGATATTCATCAGGAAAACGCCATCTATTTGATGGTGAGGAGACTGCGTGACTGACGTTTTACTCTGTGTTGGCAATAGCATGATGGGCGATGATGGCGCAGGTCCGCTGCTGGCGGAAAAGTGCGCCGCCGCGCCGAAAGGTAACTGGGTGGTGATTGACGGCGGTAGCGCACCGGAAAACGACATCGTCGCTATCCGTGAACTGCGCCCGACACGACTGCTGATTGTCGACGCCACGGATATGGGGCTAAACCCCGGCGAGATCCGCATCATCGACCCGGATGATATCGCCGAGATGTTTATGATGACTACCCATAACATGCCGTTGAATTACCTTATCGACCAGTTGAAAGAAGATATTGGCGAAGTGATTTTCCTCGGCATTCAGCCGGATATCGTCGGCTTTTACTACCCGATGACCCAGCCGATTAAAGATGCGGTAGAAACCGTTTATCAACGACTGGAAGGCTGGGAAGGAAATGGCGGCTTCGCGCAGTTAGCGGTGGAAGAAGAGTAGTTTTTCATTAAGGAATCAGGACAGGGATGTTCTTGATGGGGTGAACCAGCTCTGATGCCAAATGCTAAATTGCCCGATGCGCTGCGCTTATCGGGCCTTCATGGTTCGTGCGACATGTAGGCCGGATAAGGCGTTCACGCCGCATCCGGCACTGTTACCTACTCTAAATCTTCCCCATTACTGGCAATCACTTTTTTATACCACCAGAATGATTTCTTACGCGTGCGCGTCAGCGTACCGTTGCCTGCGTCGTCACGGTCAACAAAGACAAAGCCGTAGCGTTTGCTCATTTCACCCGTAGAGGCGGAAACTAAATCAATACAGCCCCATGTGGTGTAGCCCATCAGCGGAATGCCGTCTGCAATCGCTTCGCCCATTGCGCGGATATGTTCGCGTAAGTAGCTGATGCGATAGTCGTCGTTAATCTCGCCATTGGCAGCAAATTCATCTTTTGCGCCCAGGCCGTTTTCCACCAGAAACAGCGGCTTCTGATAACGATCGTACATCATATTCATGGTGATACGCAGACCGAGTGGATCAATTCCCCAGCCCCAGTCGCTCACCTGTAGATACGGATTACGCAGCGATTTCACCACGTTCGCCGCACTGCTGTTGTTGGCGTTCATCTCCGCCGAGGCGCAGCGCGAGGCGTAATAGCTGAAAGAGACAAAATCGACGGTGTTTTTCAGGATTTCATCATCGCCCGGTGCTTTGTTGATGGTTACCCCTTTTTCGCGGAATACGCGGGCAGAGTAAGCCGGATACGTGCCCCGCGCCTGCACATCGATAAAAAACAGGTTTTCCCGGTCTTTCTCCAGCGCCGCCCAGACATCTTCCGGCTTGCAACTGTAAGGGTAGAAGTTACCGCCCGCCAGCATACAGCCCACCTGATTTTGCGGGTTAACCTCATGGGCGATTTTGGTGGCTAGCGCACTGGCAACCAGCTGGTGATGCGCGGCCTGATATTTCACCTGATCCTGATTTTCACCTTCTTCAAACACCAGACCCGCGCCGGAGAACGGGCTATGCAACATAATGTTGATTTCATTGAAGGTTAGCCAGTATTTCACCAGACCATCAAATGCTTCAAAGCAGGTTCTGGCGTAGCGGCTGAAAAACTCCACCAGCTTGCGGTTACGCCAGGAGCCATATTCGGTGACCAGATGCATCGGCACATCGAAGTGGCACAACGTGACCAGCGGTTCGATACCGTACTTTTTACACTCTTCAAAGACAGAACGATAAAAAGCAATGCCCTGCTGATTGGGCGTGATTTCATCGCCCTGCGGAAAGAGACGGCTCCAGGCAATTGAGGTACGGAAAACCTTGAATCCCATCTCTGCCATCAGGGCGATATCTTCTTTATAACGATGATAAAAATCCGTCGCCTCATGGCTGGGATAAAACTCGTCATCTCGCAACTGAAAACGTTTTTCCAGCCCCAGTTTCACCGCCATTCGATGCTCGCCGTGTGGGATCATATCGACAGTGGTCAGACCTTTGTCACCTTCACGGAACGCACCTTCAGACTGGTTGGCGGCAAGCGCGCCGCCCCATAAAAAACTTTCTGGAAATACTGACATTTTCATCCTCAATTAAGACTTACTTCTTTGGCGACGGTCGGTTGTACGCTCTGATACTTTCGCGCCTGGGCAGCCGCTTCCTCAACAGGAATATCCTCAAAGCCGAGCAACAGTGTGAGGATAAACGACAGCACCACCGCCAGCGCCATGACCGCGAACACCCAGACGATGCTCATTGGATTCGCCGGATCGAAGAACTGCACGCTGGTAAATAGCCCCGGCGCTGCCATTGAGTGGCTGGCAAGCCCCGCCATACCGGCAACCGCGCCGCAAATAAAACCGCTGATAAGACTGGCGATAAGCGGACGTTTCAGGCGGATCGCCACGCCATATAACGCCGGTTCGGAAATCCCCGCCATAATGGCTGATGCCGCCGCAGCCAGCGCCGTCTGACGCAGTTCCGGGTTTTTCGTTTTCCACGCCACTGCCAGTGATGAACCGCCCAGCGACAGGTTAGCGCCGATCTCTGACGGCATGACCATCCCTTCTTTGCCGGTTTCGGCAATGGTCTGAATGATGGTTGGCGTAAAGACGCGGTGCATCCCGGTCATTACCAGCAGAGGCCACAGCGCGCCCATAATGGCGACTGAAAGCCAGCCCAGATAACCATGAATGGTGTAAACCAGCGCCGAAATGGCGCTACCGATCCAGATACCAATCGGGCCAATCAGCAGGATTGCCAGCGGTGCGGCAATCAACACAATCAGCATTGGTTTGAGGAAGTTTTTGGTCACCGCCGGTGTAATGCTGTCCACCCAGCGTTCGATATATGACAGGCACCAGGTCATCACCAGCGCCGGGATCACCGTGTAGGTGTATTTCACCGCGGTGACCGGAATCAGGGCAAATTCGACATGTTCACCCTGGGCCGCTTTCGCCATCAGTTCAATAAAACTCGGATGTACCAGCACACCCGCGATGGCAATCGCCAGCGACATATTGGTTTTAAATTTGATGGCGGCAGATGCCGCGACCATCAGCGGCAGGAAGAAGAAAGCACCGTCACCAATCACATTCAGAATGGTTAAGATCGGCGATCCTTTTGTCAGCACGCCGCTCATCTCGAGGATCATTGCCAGCAGTTTGACCATCGATCCGCCGATAATCGCCGGGATCAGCGGTGACATGGTGCCGATCAGCGCATCGAGGATCCCCGCACCAATGCGACGTAGCGTGAGTTTGGGTTTACCCACGGGCTGTGCGGGCTGCATATCTCCCGGCAGCAGGCTGACGACTTCCTGAAAGGCTTGTGAAACGGTATTGCCGATAATCACCTGACACTGGTTGTCACTACGTACCACGCCGAGCACGCCGGGGATGGTTTTTAACGTCGGGCTGTCGATAAGCGCATCATCTTTGATAACAAAGCGCAACCGCGTCATACAGTGCGTGACCGCCGAGATGTTATCAACGCCGCCCAGTGCCGCTATCACCGAGCGTGCCAGCGCCGCATAATTTTTGGCCATCGGATTTTATCCTGTTATCAGTAGGGTAGATGTAGTTGTTATCAGTCGACGTGACGGAAAAATGCCGATGCTGAAACGGAATTAAGAAACCGGTTTCACAAAATCATGAATAGTTGTCACTAAATAAGCAAGAGAGTGAATTGTTCATTTTTTATATTTGTGAAACCGGTCACCTGAATATTTTTCCCGCCGATTGTGCAAGGACAATCGGCAAACGGTGCAGTACACTGCGTTGATTGCGTGTAAAGGGATGAAAATGATGACGACAATGCTGGAAGTGGCGAAGCGCGCCGGGGTTTCAAAAGCGACCGTTTCCCGCGTGCTTTCAGGTAATGGCTACGTCAGCCAGGAGACTAAAGATCGCGTGTTTCAGGCGGTAGAAGAGAGCGGTTACCGTCCAAACTTGCTGGCGCGCAATCTGTCGGCGAAGAGTACTCAGACGCTGGGGCTGGTAGTGACCAACACGCTTTACCACGGCATTTATTTTAGTGAATTACTGTTTCATGCCGCGCGAATGGCGGAAGAGAAAGGGCGACAGTTGCTATTGGCAGATGGTAAACACAGCGCCGAAGAAGAGCGCCAGGCGATTCAGTATCTGCTGGATTTGCGCTGCGACGCCATTATGATTTACCCGCGTTTTTTAAGCGTGGATGAGATCGATGACATCATTGACGCGCACAGTCAGCCGATAATGGTGCTTAATCGCCGCCTGCGCAAAAATAGCAGCCATAGCGTCTGGTGCGATCATAAACAGACCAGCTTTAACGCCGTGGCAGAGTTGATAAACGCCGGGCATCAGGAGATTGCTTTCCTTACCGGCTCGATGGATTCCCCCACCAGCATTGAACGTCTTGCCGGGTATAAAGACGCGCTGGCGCAGCATGGTATTGCGCTCAATGAACAACTTATCGCTAACGGTAAATGGACGCCCGCCAGCGGGGCCGAAGGGGTAGAAACGTTGCTCGAACGTGGGGCTAAATTTAGCGCGTTAGTTGCCAGTAACGACGATATGGCGATAGGTGCGATGAAAGCGTTGCACGAGCGCGGCGTAGCGGTGCCAGAGCAGGTGTCAGTTATCGGATTCGATGATATCGCAATTGCCCCCTATATCGTTCCGGCGCTCTCCAGCGTAAAAATTCCGGTGACTGAGATGATTCAGGAAATTATTGGACGGCTGATTTTTATGCTCGATGGGGGCGCTTACACACCGCCGAAAACCTTCAGCGGAAAACTGATCCGCCGCGACTCACTCATTGCTCTTTCGCGATAAACATTGTCATCACATGTCATCGTCACTAGTGTCGATGACATCTTTTTTCCTGCATTACAGAAATTAATTTCCTTAAATAACAGTAAATTAAAAACTGGCATGATTTGTGAATGTATCGGCGTATTAACTGTCATTGCTGGAGAATTTGATGAACCGTTTCATCATTGCTGACGCGAGTAAATGTATTGGTTGCCGTACCTGTGAAGTGGCGTGCGTGGTTTCTCATCAGGAAAATCAGGACTGTGCATCGCTGACCCCGGAAACATTTTTACCGCGTATCCATGTCATTAAAGGTGTGAACATTTCCACGGCGACAGTTTGCCGTCAGTGTGAAGATGCACCGTGCGCTAACGTCTGCCCGAATGGTGCTATCAGCCGTGATAAAGGGTTTGTTCATGTGATGCAGGAACGTTGCATTGGTTGCAAAACCTGCGTGGTGGCTTGCCCGTATGGCGCGATGGAAGTGGTGGTACGTCCGGTGATTCGCAACAGCGGCGCGGGGCTGAATGTACGGGCTGACAAAGCCGAAGCCAATAAATGCGACCTGTGCAACCATCGTGAAGACGGCCCGGCGTGTATGGCGGCTTGCCCGACCCATGCGCTGATTTGTGTCGATCGTAATAAACTTGAACAACTGAGCGCAGAAAAACGTCGCCGTACTGCGCTGATGTTCTAAAAATCTTACAGAACTGTTCTGGCATCAAAGGAATTCCCGGAAATATTCGTAGAATACGGAGCTGGCGGTATCGCCGACCTGAGACTGCCGGATACGACGCAGTCGTGTCCGGCAGGGCGGGTTACGCAATTCATGATGGCGGGAATAACTCAATGGCAAAAAACACATCTTGCGGTGTCCAACTGCGTATTCGTGGCAAAGTGCAGGGCGTCGGTTTTCGTCCGTTTGTCTGGCAGCTGGCACAGCAATTAAATCTTCACGGCGATGTCTGTAATGACGGCGATGGCGTAGAAGTCCGGCTGCTGGAAGACCCGGAAACGTTTCTTGTTCAATTGCATCAGCACTGTCCGCCACTGGCGCGTATTGATAGCGTCGAGCGTGAGCCGTTTATCTGGTCACAACTGCCCACCGAGTTCACTATCCGCCAGAGCGCGGGCGGTGCCATGAATACGCAAATTGTCCCGGATGCTGCCACTTGCCATGCTTGCCTTGCCGAAATGAATACCCCAGGCGAACGGCGTTATCGTTATCCGTTTATCAACTGTACCCACTGCGGCCCGCGCTTCACCATTATTCGCGCCATGCCTTACGACCGCCCGTTTACCGTGATGGCGGCGTTTCCGCTGTGTCCGGCCTGTGATAAAGAGTACCGTGACCCGCTCGATCGTCGCTTCCACGCCCAGCCGGTGGCCTGCCCGGAGTGTGGCCCGCATCTTGAATGGGTAAGTCATGGTGAACATGCAGAACAAGAGGCGGCATTACAGGCAGCTATCGCACAGTTAAAAATGGGCAACATTGTCGCCATCAAAGGGATTGGCGGATTTCATCTTGCCTGCGATGCACGTAACAGTAACGCGGTGGCGACACTGCGGGCACGCAAACATCGCCCGGCGAAACCGCTGGCGGTTATGTTGCCAGTGGCAGAAGGTTTACCAGACGCTGCGCGCCAGTTGCTTACCACGCCCGCCGCGCCGATTGTGCTGGTGGATAAAAAATACGTTCCTGAGCTTTGTGATGATATCGCCCCTGGCCTTAACGAAGTCGGGGTGATGTTGCCTGCGAACCCGCTCCAGCATTTGCTGTTACAGGAACTGCAATGCCCGCTGGTGATGACCTCCGGCAACCTGAGCGGTAAACCACCGGCTATCAGCAACGAACAGGCGCTGGCGGATTTGCAGGGCATTGCCGACGGATTCTTGATACATAACCGCGACATCGTGCAGCGGATGGATGATTCGGTGGTGCGCGAAAGCGGCGAAATGCTGCGCCGTTCGCGGGGGTATGTGCCGGATGCGCTGGCTTTGCCTCTGGGCTTTAAAAATGTTCCGCCTGTGCTGTGTCTCGGCGCGGATCTGAAAAACACCTTCTGCCTGGTGCGCGGTGAACAAGCGGTGTTGAGTCAGCATCTGGGCGATTTAAGTGACGATGGCATCCAGATGCAGTGGCGCGAAGCGTTACGCCTGATGCAAAACATCTACGATTTCACTCCGCAATACGTTGTGCATGACGCGCATCCGGGCTATGTCTCCAGCCAGTGGGCGCGCGAAATGAATCTGCCGACGCAAACGGTGCTGCATCATCATGCCCACGCAGCGGCGTGTCTGGCAGAGCATCAGTGGCCGCTGGATGGCGGTGATGTCATTGCTTTGACGCTCGACGGTATCGGTATGGGGGAGAACGGCGCTTTGTGGGGCGGCGAGTGCCTGCGGGTGAACTATCGCGAATGCCAGCACCTGGGCGGCTTGCCTGCGGTGGCGCTTCCGGGTGGCGATTTGGCAGCGAAGCAGCCGTGGCGAAACCTGCTGGCGCAGTGCCTGCGCTTTGTGCCGGAGTGGCAGAATTACTCTGAAACAGCAAGTGTGCAACAGCAAAACTGGAGCGTGCTGGCGCGGGCCATTGAGCGTGGAATTAACGCGCCGCTGGCGTCATCGTGTGGGCGTTTTTTCGATGCAGTGGCGGCGGCACTGGGCTGTGCGCCAGCCACGTTAAGTTATGAAGGTGAAGCGGCTTGTGCTCTGGAGGCGCTCGCAGCCTCATGCCACGGAGTGACGCATCCGGTGACAATGCCGCGGGTGGACAATCAACTGGATCTCGCCACTTTCTGGCAGCAGTGGCTGAACTGGCAGGCACCGGTTAATCAACGCGCGTGGGCGTTTCATGATGCGCTGGCGCAGGGTTTTGCCGCGTTGATGCGTGAGCAGGCCACGATGCGTGGTATCACTACGCTGGTATTTAGCGGCGGGGTTATTCATAACCGTTTGCTGCGTGCACGTCTGGCGCATTATCTCGCTGATTTCACATTGCTCTTTCCACAGAGTTTACCGGCGGGTGATGGCGGTTTGTCTCTGGGGCAGGGGGTTATTGCTGCGGCGCGTTGGTTAGCGGGTGAAGTCCAGAACGGATAAAACGTGTTGCATTTGGACACCATTGCCGGATGCGGCGTAAACGCCTTATCCGGCCTACACATGCGTCCCCGTAGGTCGGATAAGACGCGCCAGCGTCGCATCCGACATTTTAGGCACAGTAGCCCACCTACATCGGCAATGTTTTCAACAATCCAAATGCCTCTTTCATCCGATCCTCACTGACCACAAAGGCGCGAAGCTGGTCAGCATCGTCAACGCCGCGCGCCACCATTCCCTGGCGTTCGGTATTAATTTGCCAGCGTAAATCCTGACGCTGGGTTTCGCCTGCCAGATGCAGCGGTAATTCCGGCGTTTTGATTTTCACCAGCATCGCCGGGAGTTTCAGCGGCGTGTTATTGCCGAGAAGATTTTTTGCCAGCACTATCGCGCTAAGTTGAATCGGCTGGAGGAACGGCAATACCTGACCGTTAATTTCCGCGCAATCGCCCAGCGCGTAAATATCGGTATTACTGGTTTGCAGATAACTATCGACGCAAACGCCGCGATTAATCGTCAGCCCGGCGCGTCGTGCCAGGGCGGTTTCCGGGCGCAGTCCGGTGGCGGCAATTACCGCATCCACTTCGATGCTACGCTGGCGGTCCAGCGTTGCCAGAATGCCAGAATCCGTTTTTTCCAGCCCCTGTAACTGAGATTTCAACAGCAGATGAACGCCCATCTCCGTCAACCGATGCTGCAAGCGGCTGCTTACTTCCGGTGGCATTAACGACGCCAGAATACTGGCAGCGTTGTCGATTAGCGTGACCGCTTTGCCTGCACGACAAAAATCCATCGCCAGTTCGCTACCAATCAAACCACCGCCAACAATCAACACGCGTCGGGCATCCCGCAGTTGCGTTTCACAGGCGCGATACTCTTGCTGACTATTTAACGTCAGCATTAACTCACGCCCAGGCACAGGCGGGACAAAGGCACTGGCACCGGTTGCCAGTACTAGCTTGTCGTATTGCCACTGATTATTCTGGCTTTTCACCACACGGGCTTCGGCATCGATATCCGTCACCCAGGTTTGTGGAAACAGGTGCAGATTAAACTGCTCGGCAAATTCACCCGCCGTCTGGCGGGTAAGGTCATCGGCACGTTGCCCCTGACTGATAACATGGCTGAGGTCAGGTTTGTTGTACTCATCCATGCTGTCGGCGGCAATCAGGGTTAATGGAATACTGGCGTCCTGTTTGCGAATATTTTTCACCAGTTGGCGGGCGGCGAAGCCCGAACCAATGATCACAATGCCGTTGCTCATTTTGCCTCCGATGCCAGTTCGTCAAAGACGTCTTTGCCGAGAGAGCATTCCGGGCAGAGGAAGTTATCCGGAACTTCACTCCACGGCGTTCCTGGCGCAACGTCCTGCATTGGCTCGCCTTTTGCCGGATCGTAAATCCACTGGCAGACGCTGCACTGCATCCGTGGGCCGAGGTCGGACTTCGTGGTGGCAGAGGTTTCTTCTTTAACCACCGTATTCACCGTGCTCTGCGGCAGCGGCGCGAGCGCCCACTGACGGGCGATTTCGCGACCGTGTTCACGGCATAACTCCAGAGCGTCCTGGTCTGGTCGCCATTTGGCTTTCAGGCTAAGCGACATTTCGAAACCCGCATCCTGCAGGCGCGTGGAAAGACGATCCACTGCACCGCCGCTCCAGCCGTGAGAGCCGAAAGCACTGGCGCGTTTGTTACGGAAGCGTAATCCGGTCATCTCCTCCACCAGCCCGGCGATTTTCGGCATCATCACGTTATTCATCGTCGAAGTGCCGACCAGCACGCCTTTTGAGCGGAAGACATTGGTCAGGATTTCGTTTTTATCGCTTCGGGCGACGTTGAAAATTTTCACCGCCACGCGTGGGTCGGTTTCCGCAATCCCCTGGGCGATAGCGTCAGCCATCATGCGGGTGTTATTCGACATGGTGTCGTAGAAAATGGTGATTCTGTCTTCCTGATAATCAGCCGCCCATTTCAGGTACAGCTCGACAATTTGCGTCGGGTTATCGCGCCATACCACGCCGTGGGAAGTGGCTATCATATCGACTGGTAAGTTAAAGCCCAGGATCTCGGTAATTTTCGGTGTTACCAGGCGGCTGAACGGCGTCAGGATATTGGCGTAGTAACGCTGGCACTGCTCGAAAAGCTCCGTCTGATCCACTTCATCGTTGAACAGATGCTCGTCGCAGTAGTGCTGACCGAAAGCATCGTTACTGAACAGCACCGCGTCGCCTGTCAGGTAAGTCATCATGCTGTCCGGCCAGTGCAGCATTGGTGTTTCGACAAAAATGAGCTGTTTGCCGTTGCCGATATCCAGCGTGTCGCCAGTTTTCACCACATTAAAATTCCACTCCGGATGATGGTGATGACCATTTATCGAGTCGATAGCGTTGGCTGTACAGTAGATCGGCGTATCGGGAATTTGTGCCATCAGTTCGGTCAGCGCCCCAGCGTGGTCCTCTTCAGCATGGTTAATCACGATGTAATCGATATCCGCCAGATCGATTTCATTACGCAGGTTCTGCACAAATTCGCGGCTGAATTTATGGTCGACGGTGTCGATCAGCACGTTTTTTTCTTCGCGGATGAGGTAGCTGTTGTAGCTGCTGCCGCGCAGCGTTTTATATTCCGTGCCGTGAAAATCTCGTACTTCCCAGTCACGTTGACCCACCCAATGAATGTTATTTTTCACCACAATAGACATAGCAACCTCAATTTATTCAGCGTGTTCTAAAAAGATGTCTTGCTAATTGCAGATTGCGTGCCAGTTTTTTATCTGATTGTTTTTACTCTATAAATAAAATTATGCCCATTAATGAGTAGTCAAAATGACTATCAATCAAATGGTCGATATGACAATGTCTATAGTCAAATTGACAGTGAGGCAAAGATGAGTTTTTCCGTTGATGTGCTGGCGAATATCGCCATCGAATTGCAGCGTGGGATTGGTCACCAGGATCGTTTTCAGCGCCTGATCACCACGCTACGTCAGGTGCTGGAGTGCGATGCGTCTGCGTTGCTACGTTACGATTCGCGGCAGTTTATTCCGCTTGCCATCGACGGTCTGGCAAAGGATGTACTCGGTAGACGCTTTGCGCTGGAAGGGCATCCACGGCTTGAAGCGATTGCCCGCGCCGGGGACGTGGTGCGCTTTCCTGCAGACAGCGAATTGCCCGATCCCTATGACGGTTTGATTCCCGGGCAGGAGAGTCTGAAGGTTCACGCCTGCGTTGGTCTGCCATTGTTTGCCGGACAAAACCTGATCGGCGCACTGACGCTCGACGGGATGCAGCCCGATCAGTTCGATGTTTTCAGCGACGAAGAGTTACGGCTGATTGCCGCGCTGGCGGCGGGAGCGTTAAGCAATGCGTTGCTGATTGAACAACTGGAAAGCCAGAATATGCTGCCAGGCGATGCCACGCCGTTTGAAGCGGTGAAACAGACGCAGATGATTGGCTTGTCCCCTGGCATGACGCAACTGAAGAAAGAGATTGAGATTGTGGCGGCGTCCGATCTCAACGTTCTGATCAGCGGTGAGACGGGAACCGGTAAGGAGCTGGTGGCGAAAGCGATTCATGAGGCCTCGCCACGGGCGGTGAATCCGCTGGTCTATCTCAACTGTGCCGCACTGCCGGAAAGTGTGGCGGAAAGTGAGTTGTTCGGGCATGTGAAAGGAGCGTTTACTGGCGCTATCAGTAACCGCAGTGGGAAGTTTGAAATGGCGGATAACGGCACGCTGTTTCTCGATGAGATCGGCGAGTTGTCGTTGGCATTGCAGGCCAAGCTGCTGAGGGTGTTGCAGTATGGCGATATTCAGCGCGTTGGCGATGACCGCAGTTTGCGGGTCGATGTGCGCGTGCTGGCGGCGACTAACCGCGACTTACGCGAAGAGGTGCTGGCAGGGCGATTCCGCGCCGATTTGTTTCATCGCCTGAGTGTGTTTCCACTTTCGGTGCCGCCGCTGCGTGAGCGGGGCGATGATGTCATTCTGCTGGCGGGGTATTTCTGCGAGCAGTGTCGTTTGCGGCTGGGGCTCTCCCGCGTGGTATTAAGTGCCGGAGCGCGAAATTTACTGCAACACTATCGTTTTCCGGGGAACGTGCGCGAACTGGAACATGCTATTCATCGGGCGGTAGTGCTGGCGAGAGCCACCCGCAACGGCGATGAAGTGATTCTTGAGGCGCAACATTTTGCTTTTCCTGAGGTGACGTTGCCGCCGCCAGAAGCGGCGGCGGTGCCCGTTGTTAAGCAAAACCTGCGTGAAGCGACAGAAGCGTTCCAGCGTGAAACTATTCGCCAGGCACTGGCACAAAATCATCATAACTGGGCTGCCTGCGCGCGGATGCTGGAAACCGACGTCGCCAACCTGCATCGGCTGGCGAAACGTCTGGGAATGAAGGATTAAATAATCCCGGCCTGATAGAAATCCTGCAGGTTAATTGCGCCGGTGAGTTTGCCGTTTTCATCTACCACCGGTGCGGCAGTGATTTTGCGCTTCATCAGGATCTCTTTGGCGTCGATGGCGCGACTTTGCGATTGCAACGTGGTGCCGCCGACCGTCATCGCTTCATTAACTGGCGTGGTGAGTGCGCCGCCGCCAACCAGCCAGCGACGTAAATCGCCGTCGGTAAAGACGCCTTGTACCTGTTGTTGAGCGTCACATACCGCCACCAGCCCCAGACCGGTGCGGCTGAGTTCCAGCATCGCATCCATCACGCTGGCGGTTAACGCCACCTGTGGGATGGCATCGTCACGGCGCATCAGATGATGCACTTTATTCAGCAAGCGAGCGCCCAGTGCCCCGGCTGGGTGGGAGCGGGCAAAATCTTCTTCATTAAATCCGCGCGCCTGCATGACCGCCATCGCCAGCGCGTCACCCATCATCAGGGTATTGACGGTGCTGGAGGTCGGCGCAAGGTGCATCGGGCAGGCTTCGCGTTCTACGGAGATATCCAGCACCGCTTTCGCCGCCAGGCCCAGCGGTGACGTCGGTTTGCCGGTCATCGCCAGCAGCGCGATAGATTTATCTTCCAGACGCGGAATAATGAGATCCAGTTCCTTCGCGCCACCGGAGTAAGAGATAAACAGCATCACATCGCGGCTTTCGATCATCCCCAGATCGCCGTGCAGTGCTTCTGCCGGATGGACAAAAAAAGCCGGTGTGCCGGTACTGGCAAGTGTTGCGGCGATTTTCTTACCAATGTGGCCCGATTTGCCAATTCCCGAAACCACCACTTTGCCTTCGCAGTGCAGGATGATATTGGCGGCGCGAACAAAATCATCGCCCAGACGTTCCGGTAAACGGCTTGCTTCCTGCAATTCCAGTATTAACGTCTGACGTCCCGCGTTCAGTAGTGCTTCACTCATTGCTCTCTCCGGTTATGATCACATCGATCCCTTTCTCTTCCAGCGCCTGACGAAACGCCGGATCGATACCTGCGTCGGTAATCAGCTTATCGACGCTTTCAAGACTGCAAACTACGTTGGGGCTTTTACGGCCAAACTTTGATGAGTCCGCCATCAAAATCACTTCGCGTGCGGCATTGCACATTGCCTTACTGACGGTATAAACCTCGTTGAAGGTGGTTACGCCCGCATTGAGATCGATGCCGTCTGTACCCATGAATAATTTGTCGAAGGTGAAATGCTCGAAGGCATTCTCTGCCAGTTGCCCGTGAAATGAGGCCGATTTTTTGCGAAATGTTCCGCCTGGCATCAGGATAGTTTGTTCGTTATCCAGTTCGGATAGCGCATTGACGATATGCAGGCTGTTGGTCATCACCGTGATGTTATTAAAGCGCGAGAGCAGGGGAACCATCTGCAAAACGGTACTGCCAGCATCAAGAATGATCGAATCGCCATCATGGATAAAACTAACGGCAGCTTCTGCAATCAGCTCTTTCTTGTGGGTGTTGATGAGCGTTTTATGATCGATAGGCGGATCGGATTCCTCTTTATTCAACACCACTCCGCCATAAGTACGAATGACGGTTCCGGCATGTTCCAGAATGACCAGATCTTTGCGAATGGTTGTGCCTGTGGTGTCAAAGTATTGCGCCAATTCTTCAACCGAGCATTTACCCTGCTTTTGCAGATACTCCAGAATGGCGGCCTGACGCTGACGAGGTTTCATGGGCGTGATTACCTGATTTAGGTTTCAAAATGATAACTTCGCAAGCAAGTAACATTCACAACGAAATTATCCACGTTTCAGTTTAAGCGCCAATGATAGAGCATTCTGTGATAGTGGATCATGGGGAAAGATCACATCGGGCTGTAAATCACCCGCATGCATGCCGGTAATTGCGGGAATTTTTTGCGGTCGGGCGAAGATGGTCAGTCCTTTCATAAACAAGGTGTCGACGATGCGCTGCTGATCGTCCAGCGCGATGGCGACCACGACCCGCGGTTTAAAGCGCCCGCTGGAACGGCCCACGCCAACCCGACCTTGCTGGCATAGTGTGTCGAAGGCACGGTTAAAACGAGAAATTTGCCAGCCGCCTAAGGCCAGTTGCGCACACCAGGCGATAACGGCGACAGTGATGAGTGCGGATACCATAACTTTTCCTTAATGTAGTGGCGGAAGTCCTGTAGGCCTGATGAGCGTAGCGCATCAGGCATTCTATTAGTCTCACGGAGATCCTTAACGGATCTCCGCTGTTGATCAGAACATCACCTGACCGCCGGTGACATTGATCGACTGACCAGTGCAGTACGACGCCTTAGGACTGGCGTAGAACAGCAGCATATTCAGCACATCCTGATAATCGCAGCCGCGTTTGAGCGGTACTTTATCGATGTAATACTGCTCGACTTGATCCGGTTTGATACCTAGCTTGGTCGCGTATTGTGGCAACAGCGACTGAAACATCGGCGATTTCAGCAGGTTACCCAGCATCAGTGAATGCACCGTAATGCCGTACTCTGCCAGATCCAGCGCCAGTGATTGAGTCAGCCCGACGCCACCAAATTTCGCTGCGCTGTAGCCAGAGTTGTGTTTGCTGCCCACTTTGCCGGATTTCGAGTTGATCTGAATAATGCGACCCTGAATCCCGTCGCGGATCATCAAACGCGAAAATTCACGGGCACACAGGAAATAACCCACCAGATTCACCTGTAGCGAACGGTCAAAATCGCCGAGCTGGAAGTCGCTGATAAAGGCTGCTTTTGCAATTCCGGCGCTGTAGACCAGCAAATCCACGCGACCAAAGATTTCATCTACCCCACGAGAGAGCGCCAGAACGCTTTGCTCGCTGGTGGCGTCAGCACCAAAACCATACGCTGTTCCTTCACCATATTCGGCGTTAATTTCTTGTGCCACATTTGCGGCTTTGTCGCTCTGAATATCGACAACCGCGACGCGATACCCCTCGGCAGCCAGACCGTGGCACAGGAACGCGCCTAAGGTTTGCCCACCACCGATGACAACGGCAACCTGATTCATTTTTTACTCCTTAACAGATTCAAACTTCAAAACCGATCCCGGCGCGATATCGTCGGGTACAGGGCCTGCCACATGGACAGTGCCCGGAAATTCCGCTTCGTTTAAACCATCGAAGCGCAGGGTGACATGACCCAGTTCGCGAAGGTTGTCTTCCGCCACGCTGCCAACAGCGGTCACCGGATAGCGATGCTGCCCGAGCGTAAATTGCAAACCGGGATGGAGTGCACCTTTCAACTCGCCGTGGCAATGAATGAAGCAATACTCTTCGAGGTCCGCTGGCGCGCCTTCACGAAAGGTGATGAGCATCTGGTCGCTGAGGGCGTCAGTGGCACTCGCGCCAATACGGGTGATGGTGGTCTGATAAATAACGGTCATGTTTCAGCCTCTATTGATAGATAAAACCGGAGACAAACCAGGCGATTAGTACAGTCGGTGCGCCGGTTAAAAAGCGGCTCACCAGTACAGAAGGGACACCGACGCGAACCGTGTCCTGACGGGCTTCCGCCAGCGACAAACCGACCGGGATGAAGTCGCAGGCCGCCTGCGCGTTGATGGCAAACAGTGCCGGTAAAGCCAGATGCGGCGGAATATTGCCGAGACCAATCTGCACGCCAATCAATACGCCGATAACCTGTGCGATAACTGCGCCTGGGCCGAGGAAAGGTGAAAGCAGCGGGAAGGAGCAGATGAGCGCCAGCATGACCAGACCCAGTGGATGGCTCGCCAGCGGAGCAAGACCGTGGGCAATCCAGTCACCAAGGCCAGAAGCCATAATGATGCCAATGAGCGCCGAAACGAATGCCATAAACGGCAGAATGGTTTTTAATACAGTGTCGATGGTGTCACGACCAGATTGAAACAACACGGCAACGGCAGAACCCATACTCATTCCCACCTTCGCCAGTAAACCATCGCTTTGTTCGGTGATTTTCTTGCTGGTGTCATAGTCACGGCCCACGGAAGAGGGGTGTGGTGTCGCATCACCCACTACAGTGATGTTTTCTTCTTTTACGCCAGAGACATAAATATCTTCCACAATGTACTGCGCCAGCGGACCGGACTTGCCCGTCGAGTGGATATTAATGGTGGGAATACGCCGTTTCGGATAGATGCCGCAGCGTAATGTGCCGCCACAGTCGATTACCGCAATGCCAATTTCCGCCTCCGCGGGTTCACCTTCTTTAAATCCGTCAATAGCCTGCCAGCCAGTAAGCTGTGCCAGTTTGTCAACAATCGCAGGCCGGGTACCGGCGGTGATATAGACGATTTTTTTGCCCGGCGTGGCTTTCAGCTCAAGCGGGCCGCCCCAGCCACCCGTTCCTTTTTCGATCCGAATATGCGTCATGATGTTGCTCCTGCCAGGTGAACTTTTTGTTCAAGTTGAATGCCCATCTTTTTCTCAAAAATGGCGGTGGTCAGATCGGTCACCCAGCCGCGGAAGAAGTTGGTGACCAGACCAACCAGCAGATAACTCACCGCCAGTGGGCCAAGTGGCAGGTTCAGCGTTGTCAGACCGCTGGCAATGCCAAGATAAACAAACAGTTCGCCAGGGTTGATATGGGGGAAGAGGCCATTCATTGAGTGGCAGCTATAAGAGGCCGCCGCGTAGTAGCTGGGTTTGTACTTTTCCGGCATAAAGCGACCCAGGCTTAAGGTCATCGGATTGCAAAAGACAAACGTGCCAATGCACGGTAACAGCAGGTAACGGGAAACAGGGTTACCGGCGCAACGTTGAGCAAAACGTTCAATACGATGCTGACCGATAAAATTAATCAGTGCGTTCATGATAACCAGCAGGCTAATCAACAGCGGAAGAATGCCGGTCACCATCCCGGTAAACACCTCTCCGCCCTTTTGGAACAGCCCGATAAACCACTCAGCACCATGAGTAATGGTTTCTATCATTGTTCTCTCCTTCAGGATTTATTGTTTTATTACCAAACGGCAACCTAATCTAATCAGATTGAAAGATTTAAAAGTGTTATTTTGATCGCAAAATGAAAGATAAATATTTTAATTTGAAAGTTTGAATAAAAGGATAGCGAGGGGAATGAGTTGAGTTATGTAAAGTCCGTATCGGGCAGTGACTACCGCTTTCTTGTGCGGGGCGTGATGCTTTACCATACTTGCCCCTGGTTGAATCTGTTAAATGGACCCCTCATGTTCAAGCGTCGTTATGTAACATTGCTTCCCCTTTTTGTGTTGCTTGCCGCCTGTAGCAGCAAGCCAAAACCTACTGAGACTGATACGACCACCGGAACGCCGTCTGGCGGCTTCCTGCTTGAGCCGCAGCACAATGTGATGCAGATGGGCGGCGATTTCGCTAATAACCCGAATGCCCAGCAGTTCATCGACAGAATGGTGAACAAACACGGTTTCGATCGTCAGCAGTTGCAGGAAATTCTCTCCCAGGCGAAGCGTCTGGATTCGGTACTGCGGCTGATGGATAACCAGGCACCAACCACATCGGTGAAACCGCCATCAGGTCCGAACGGCGCATGGCTCCGTTATCGCAAAAAATTTATTACGCCGGACAACGTGCAGAACGGTGTGGTTTTCTGGAATCAGTATGAAGATGCGTTGAATCGCGCGTGGCAGGTGTATGGAGTACCGCCGGAAATTATCGTCGGGATTATCGGCGTTGAAACCCGCTGGGGGCGCGTGATGGGGAAAACTCGCATCCTCGATGCGCTGGCAACGCTGTCGTTTAACTACCCACGCCGCGCGGAGTATTTCTCTGGCGAGCTGGAAACCTTCCTGTTGATGGCGCGCGACGAGCAGGACGATCCGCTCAATCTGAAAGGTTCCTTTGCCGGGGCGATGGGCTACGGACAGTTTATGCCGTCGTCTTACAAACAATATGCGGTAGATTTCAGCGGCGACGGGCATATCAACCTGTGGGATCCGGTTGATGCGATCGGTAGCGTGGCGAACTATTTCAAAGCGCACGGCTGGGTGAAAGGCGATCAGGTCGCGGTAATGGCAAACGGTCAGGCTCCAGGCTTGCCAAATGGCTTCAAAACTAAGTACAGCATTTCGCAGCTTGCCGCCGCAGGTTTAACGCCACAGCAGCCGCTGGGCAACCATCAACAAGCCAGCCTGCTGCGTCTGGATGTTGGCACCGGCTACCAGTACTGGTACGGTCTGCCGAACTTCTACACCATCACCCGTTACAACCACAGCACCCATTACGCAATGGCGGTCTGGCAGTTAGGACAAGCCGTGGCGCTGGCGCGAGTACAGTAGCTATTTACAAGAGGGGGGCGTGAGCTTCCCTCTGGCTAATCAGCTTTTTTCTGAATCCTCCTCGTAAAATTGCAACGCCAACACCATCTTCCTGACGAAAGTGCTATCTTGTCCGGCATAAATTTTTGACTGACAGAGGTTGTGATGACTGACAGTGAACTGATGCAGTTAAGTGAACAGGTTGGGCAGGCGCTGAAAGCCCGTGGCGCAACCGTAACAACTGCCGAGTCTTGTACCGGTGGTTGGGTAGCGAAAGTGATTACCGATATTGCCGGTAGCTCCGCCTGGTTTGAACGCGGATTTGTCACCTACAGTAACGAAGCCAAAGCGCAGATGATCGGCGTACGCGAAGAGACGCTGGCGCAGCATGGCGCGGTGAGTGAACCCGTCGTGGTGGAAATGGCGATAGGCGCACTGAAAGCGGCTCGTGCTGATTATGCCGTGTCTATTAGTGGTATCGCCGGGCCGGATGGCGGCAGTGAAGAGAAGCCTGTCGGCACCGTCTGGTTTGCTTTTGCCACTGCCCGCGGTGAAGGCATTACCCGGCGGGAATGCTTCAGCGGCGACCGTGATGCGGTGCGTCGTCAGGCTACTGCGTATGCATTGCAGACCTTGTGGCAACAATTTCTACAAAACACTTGATACTGTATGAGCATACAGTATAATTGCTTCAACAGAACATATTGACTATCCGGTATTACCCGGCATGACAGGAGTAAAAATGGCTATCGACGAAAACAAACAGAAAGCGTTGGCGGCAGCACTGGGCCAGATTGAGAAACAATTTGGTAAAGGCTCCATCATGCGCCTGGGTGAAGACCGTTCCATGGATGTGGAAACCATCTCTACCGGTTCGCTTTCACTGGATATCGCGCTTGGGGCAGGTGGTCTGCCGATGGGCCGTATCGTCGAAATCTACGGACCGGAATCTTCCGGTAAAACCACGCTGACGCTGCAGGTGATCGCCGCAGCGCAGCGTGAAGGTAAAACCTGTGCGTTTATCGATGCTGAACACGCGCTGGACCCAATCTACGCACGTAAACTGGGCGTCGATATCGATAACCTGCTGTGCTCCCAGCCGGACACCGGCGAGCAGGCACTGGAAATCTGTGACGCCCTGGCGCGTTCTGGCGCAGTAGACGTTATCGTCGTTGACTCCGTGGCGGCACTGACGCCGAAAGCGGAAATCGAAGGCGAAATCGGCGACTCTCACATGGGCCTTGCGGCACGTATGATGAGCCAGGCGATGCGTAAGCTGGCGGGTAACCTGAAGCAGTCCAACACGCTGCTGATCTTCATCAACCAGATCCGTATGAAAATTGGTGTGATGTTCGGTAACCCGGAAACCACTACCGGTGGTAACGCGCTGAAATTCTACGCCTCTGTTCGTCTCGACATCCGTCGTATCGGCGCGGTGAAAGAGGGCGAAAACGTGGTGGGTAGCGAAACCCGCGTGAAAGTGGTGAAGAACAAAATCGCTGCGCCGTTTAAACAGGCTGAATTCCAGATCCTCTACGGCGAAGGTATCAACTTCTACGGCGAACTGGTTGACCTGGGCGTAAAAGAGAAGCTGATCGAGAAAGCAGGCGCGTGGTACAGCTACAAAGGTGAGAAGATCGGTCAGGGTAAAGCGAATGCGACTGCCTGGCTGAAAGATAACCCGGAAACCGCGAAAGAGATCGAGAAGAAAGTACGTGAGTTGCTGCTGAGCAACCCGAACTCAACGCCGGATTTCTCTGTAGATGATAGCGAAGGCGTAGCAGAAACTAACGAAGATTTTTAATCGTCTTGTTTGATACACAAGGGTCGCATCTGCGGCCCTTTTGCTTTTTTAAGTTGTAAGGATATGCCATGACAGAATCAACATCCCGTCGCCCGGCATATGCTCGCCTGTTGGATCGTGCGGTACGCATTCTGGCGGTGCGCGATCACAGTGAGCAAGAACTGCGACGTAAACTCGCGGCACCGATTATGGGCAAAAATGGCCCAGAAGAGATTGATGCTACGGCAGAAGATTACGAGCGCGTTATTGCCTGGTGCCATGAACATGGCTATCTCGATGACAGCCGATTTGTTGCGCGCTTTATCGCCAGCCGTAGCCGCAAAGGTTATGGACCTGCGCGTATTCGCCAGGAACTGAATCAGAAAGGTATTTCCCGCGAAGCGACAGAAAAAGCGATGCGTGAATGTGACATCGACTGGTGCGCACTGGCGCGCGATCAGGCGACGCGAAAATATGGCGAACCTTTGCCAACTGTCTTTTCAGAAAAAGTTAAGATCCAGCGTTTTCTGCTCTATCGTGGCTATCTGATGGAAGATATCCAGGAGATTTGGCGAAATTTTGCCGACTGAACGCATACGGTATTTTACTTCCCAGTCAAGAAAACTTATCTTATTCCCACTTTTCAGTTACCAGCCCGGCGGTTAAGACACGCTGGAGCTGGTGGCGATATTTCGTTAGCTTGATTTCAGGATAATTATGAGCAAGAGCACCGCTGAGATCCGTCAGGCGTTTCTCGACTTTTTCCATAGTAAGGGACATCAGGTAGTTGCCAGCAGCTCCCTGGTACCCCATAACGACCCAACTTTGTTGTTTACCAACGCCGGGATGAACCAGTTCAAGGATGTGTTCCTTGGGCTCGACAAGCGTAATTATTCCCGCGCTACCACTTCCCAACGCTGCGTGCGTGCGGGTGGTAAACACAACGACCTGGAAAACGTCGGTTACACCGCGCGTCACCATACCTTCTTCGAAATGCTGGGCAACTTCAGCTTCGGCGACTATTTCAAACACGATGCCATTCAGTTTGCATGGGAACTGCTGACCAGCGAAAAATGGTTTGCCCTGCCGAAAGAGCGTCTGTGGGTCACCGTCTATGAAAGCGACGACGAAGCCTACGAAATCTGGGAAAAAGAAGTCGGGATCCCGCGCGAACGTATTATTCGCATCGGCGATAACAAAGGTGCGCCATACGCATCTGACAACTTCTGGCAGATGGGTGACACTGGTCCGTGCGGCCCGTGCACCGAAATCTTCTACGATCACGGCGACCACATTTGGGGTGGCCCTCCGGGAAGTCCGGAAGAAGACGGCGACCGCTACATTGAGATCTGGAACATCGTCTTCATGCAGTTCAACCGCCAGGCCGATGGCACGATGGAACCGCTGCCGAAGCCGTCTGTAGATACCGGTATGGGTCTGGAGCGTATTGCTGCGGTGCTGCAACACGTTAACTCTAACTATGACATCGACCTGTTCCGCACGTTGATCCAGGCGGTAGCGAAAGTCACTGGCGCGACCGATCTGAGCAATAAATCGCTGCGCGTAATCGCTGACCACATTCGTTCTTGTGCGTTCCTGATCGCGGATGGCGTAATGCCGTCCAACGAAAACCGTGGTTATGTACTGCGTCGTATCATTCGTCGCGCAGTGCGTCACGGTAATATGCTTGGCGCGAAAGAAACCTTCTTCTACAAACTGGTTGGTCCGCTGATCGACGTTATGGGCTCTGCGGGTGAAGACCTGAAACGCCAGCAGGCGCAGGTTGAGCAGGTGCTGAAGACTGAAGAAGAGCAGTTTGCCCGTACTCTGGAGCGCGGTCTGGCGTTGCTGGATGAAGAGCTGGCAAAACTTTCTGGTGATACGCTGGATGGTGAAACTGCTTTCCGTCTGTACGACACCTATGGCTTCCCGGTTGACCTGACGGCTGACGTTTGTCGTGAGCGCAACATCAAAGTTGACGAAGCTGGTTTTGAAGCAGCAATGGAAGAGCAGCGTCGTCGGGCGCGCGAAGCCAGCGGCTTTGGTGCCGATTACAACGCAATGATCCGTGTTGATAGTGCATCTGAATTTAAAGGCTATGACCATCTGGAACTGAACGGAAAAGTGACCGCGCTGTTTGTTGATGGTAAAGCGGTTGATGCCATCAATGCAGGCCAGGAAGCTGTGGTCGTGCTGGATCAAACGCCATTCTATGCGGAATCCGGCGGTCAGGTTGGCGATAAAGGCGAACTGAAAGGCGCTAACTTCTCCTTTGCGGTGGAAGATACGCAGAAATACGGCCAGGCGATTGGTCACATCGGTAAACTTGCTGCGGGTTCTCTGAAAGTGGGCGACGCGGTGCAGGCTGATGTTGATGAGGCTCGTCGTGCCCGTATTCGTCTGAATCACTCCGCAACGCACCTGATGCACGCTGCGCTGCGCCAGGTTCTGGGTACTCATGTATCGCAGAAAGGTTCACTGGTTAACGACAAGGTGCTGCGCTTCGACTTCTCACACAACGAAGCGATGAAACCAGAAGAGATTCGTGCGGTCGAAGACCTGGTGAACGCACAGATTCGTCGCAATTTGCCGATCGAAACCAACATCATGGATCTCGAAGCGGCGAAAGCGAAAGGTGCGATGGCGCTGTTCGGCGAGAAGTATGATGAGCGCGTACGCGTGCTGAGCATGGGCGATTTCTCCACCGAGCTGTGTGGCGGTACTCACGCCAGCCGCACTGGTGATATTGGTCTGTTCCGCATCATCTCTGAATCGGGTACTGCTGCAGGCGTTCGTCGTATCGAAGCGGTAACCGGAGAAGGCGCTATCGCCACCGTTCATGCAGACAGCGATCGCTTAAGCGAAGTCGCACATCTGCTGAAAGGCGATAGCAATAATCTGGCTGATAAAGTGCGCTCAGTACTGGAACGTACGCGTCAGCTGGAAAAAGAGTTACAACAGCTTAAAGAACAAGCTGCCGCACAGGAGAGCGCAAATCTTTCCAGTAAGGCAATTGATGTTAATGGTGTTAAGCTGTTGGTTAGCGAGCTTAGCGGTGTTGAGCCGAAAATGTTGCGTACCATGGTTGACGATTTAAAAAATCAGCTGGGGTCGACAATTATCGTGCTGGCAACGGTAGCCGAAGGTAAGGTTTCTCTGATTGCAGGCGTATCTAAGGACGTCACAGATCGTGTGAAAGCAGGGGAACTGATTGGTATGGTCGCTCAGCAGGTGGGCGGCAAGGGTGGTGGACGTCCTGACATGGCGCAAGCCGGTGGTACGGATGCTGCGGCCTTACCTGCAGCGTTAGCCAGTGTGAAAGGCTGGGTCAGCGCGAAATTGCAATAATATAAGCGTCAGGCAATGCCGTGGACTCGCTTCACGGCATTCGCATTAACGCTATCGACAACGATAAAGTCAGGTTGAAGTTGTGTATATCGGCTAAACTTAGGTTTAACAGAATGTAATGCCATGACTGCTTAGATGTAATGTGTTTGTCATTGCTTACTTTTTGGCGTTATATGATGGATAATGCCGGGATACAGAGAGACCCGACTCTTTTAATCTTTCAAGGAGCAAAGAATGCTGATTCTGACTCGTCGAGTTGGTGAGACCCTCATGATTGGGGATGAGGTCACCGTGACAGTTTTAGGGGTAAAGGGCAACCAGGTACGTATTGGCGTAAATGCCCCGAAGGAAGTTTCTGTTCACCGTGAAGAGATCTACCAGCGTATCCAGGCTGAAAAATCCCAGCAGTCCAGTTACTAATCTTTCCGCGTCTCATCTTTATCGGTGAGACGCACCCTCAAAATTTCTCCTTCACTCTATAGTCTTTTCGCTTTACTCCCGTTCATTCAACTTAAGTCTCCATTTTTTTGCATTACTACTATCTGTCAGACCTCCATTCTTCTGTTGATAAAACACTCTTTTTGACGTTTTTACAGACTAATTGAACGTGAAGTGTGCAAACGATAAAAGTGTAGGAAAAATTGTTTGACTTATAAGTCTCAGAAAGTAATATGTGCGCCACGCAGCGACGATGAGCGATAAACAAGTTCTTCGAAGCACTCGTAAGAGGCGTGTGGTGAGGTGGCCGAGAGGCTGAAGGCGCTCCCCTGCTAAGGGAGTATGCGGTCAAAAGCTGCATCCGGGGTTCGAATCCCCGCCTCACCGCCATTTGCATCCGTAGCTCAGCTGGATAGAGTACTCGGCTACGAACCGAGCGGTCGGAGGTTCGAATCCTCCCGGATGCACC
>NZ_JAVUPQ010000019.1:0-63782 GCF_032029835.1 Escherichia sp. AM3
ATCGGTGGAGCTGCATGACAAAGTCATCGGGCATTATCTGAACATAAAACACTATCAATAAGTTGGAGTCATTACCGCTTGTATGACATGGTAATGGACGATCATGGCCAGAAAACGCAAATCAAGAAATAACAGTAAAATTGGTCACGGAGCGATTAGTCGCATTGGTAGACCGAATAATCCTTTTGAACCGCGTCGCAATCGCTACGCACAAAAATACTTAACGTTGGCGCTAATGGGCGGTGCCGCTTTTTTCGTATTGAAAGGTTGTAGCGATAGTAGCGATGTCGATAACGACGGCGACGGAACGTTTTACGCGACAGTGCAGGATTGTATTGATGACGGTAATAATGCCGACATTTGCGCGCGTGGCTGGAACAACGCCAAAGCGGCATTTTATGCCGATGTTCCGAAGAATATGACTCAGCAGAATTGTCAGTCTAAGTACGAAAATTGCTACTACGACAATGTTGAACAGAGTTGGATCCCGGTCGTTTCTGGATTTTTGTTAAGCCGGGTTATTCGTAAAGATCGCGATGAGCCGTTCGTCTATAACAGCGGCGGATCCTCATTTGCTTCCCGCCCCGTCTGGCGCAACACTTCCGGTGATTACTCCTGGCGCTCCGGTTCTGGCAAAAAAGAGTCTTACTCTTCAGGCGGCTTTACCACCAAAAAAGCGTCAACCGTTTCGCGCGGCGGCTATGGTCGTTCTTCCAGCGCCCGTGGGCATTGGGGAGGCTAATCATGCTGAGACACAACGTTCCTGTGCGACGGGATCTGGACCAGATCGCCGCTAACAACGGTTTCGACTTTCATATCATCGACAATGAAATCTATTGGGATGAGAGTCGGGCTTACCGTTTTACTCTGCGCCAGATTGAAGAGCAGATCGAAAAACCGACTGCGGAACTGCATCAGATGTGCCTTGAGGTGGTGGATCGCGCGGTAAAAGATGAAGAGATCCTGACGCAACTGGCGATCCCGCCGTTGTACTGGGATGTGATCGCTGAAAGCTGGCGCGCACGCGATCCTTCGCTGTATGGACGGATGGATTTTGCCTGGTGTGGCAATGCGCCGGTGAAGCTGCTGGAGTACAACGCCGATACGCCAACTTCATTGTACGAGTCGGCTTATTTCCAGTGGCTGTGGCTGGAGGATGCCCGGCGCAGCGGCATTATTCCGCGTGATGCCGATCAGTACAATGCTATTCAGGAACGCCTGATTTCACGCTTTAGCGAGCTTTACAGTCGGGAACCGTTTTATTTTTGCTGCTGTCAGGACACCGATGAAGACAGGAGTACCGTGCTGTACTTGCAGGACTGCGCCCAGCAGGCAGGGCAGGAGTCGCGGTTTATCTACATTGAAGATCTCGGTTTGGGCGTCGGCGGCGTACTGACCGATCTTGATGATAATGTCATCCAGCGTGCATTTAAGCTGTATCCGCTGGAGTGGATGATGCGTGACGATAATGGTCCGCTGCTGCGCAAGCGTCGCGAGCAATGGGTGGAGCCGTTATGGAAAAGTATCTTGAGTAATAAAGGGCTAATGCCGCTGCTTTGGCGCTTCTTCCCTGGTCATCCTAACCTTCTTGCATCCTGGTTTGAGGGTGAAAAACCGCAGATTGCCGCTGGCGAAAGCTATGTGCGTAAACCGATCTACTCGCGCGAAGGCGGAAATGTCACCATTTTCGACGGTCACAATAACGTCGTTGACCACGCTGATGGTGATTACGCCGATGAACCGATGATCTACCAGGCGTTTCAACCTCTGCCGCGATTTGGCGATAGCTACACACTCATCGGTAGCTGGATTGTCGATGATGAAGCGTGCGGAATGGGGATCCGTGAAGATAACACGCTGATCACCAAAGACACCTCACGTTTCGTTCCGCATTACATTGCTGGATAAGAATGTTTTAGCAATCTCTTTCTGTCATGAATCCATGGCAGTGACCATACTAATGGTGACTGCCATTGATGGAGGGAGACACAGTGCACTGGCAAACTCACACCGTTTTTAATCAACCTATACCATTAAATAACAGCAACTTATACCTGTCTGATGGCGCGCTCTGCGAAGCGGTAACGCGTGAAGGTGCTGGCTGGGATAGCGATTTTCTAGCCAGTATTGGTCAGCAGTTAGGAACGGCTGAATCCCTTGAACTGGGGCGGCTGGCGAATGTGAATCCGCCTGAATTATTGCGCTACGATGCGCAAGGACGCCGTCTGGACGATGTGCGTTTTCACCCCGCCTGGCACCTGCTGATGCAGGCACTATGTACCAATCGGGTGCACAATCTTGCCTGGGAAGAAGACGCTCGCTCCGGCGCATTTGTGGCGCGCGCGGCGCGTTTTATGTTACATGCGCAGGTTGAGGCTGGGTCGTTATGTCCGATAACCATGACCTTTGCCGCCACGCCATTGTTGTTACAGATGTTACCCACGCCGTTTCAGGACTGGACCACGCCGCTGCTGAGCGATCGCTACGATTCTCACTTATTGCCAGGTGGGCAAAAACGCGGTTTGTTGATTGGCATGGGAATGACGGAAAAGCAGGGCGGTTCCGATGTCATGAGCAACACCACCCGCGCAGAGCGCCTGGAAGATGGCTCTTATCGGCTGGTGGGGCATAAATGGTTTTTCTCGGTGCCGCAAAGCGATGCGCATCTGGTGCTGGCGCAGACTACGGGCGGTTTGTCCTGCTTTTTTGTGCCGCGCTTTTTGCCTGACGGGCAACGCAACGCGATTCGCCTCGAGCGGCTGAAAGATAAGCTGGGTAATCGCTCTAACGCCAGCTGCGAAGTGGAGTTTCAGGATGCCATTGGCTGGTTGTTGGGGCAGGAAGGGGAAGGAGTTCGTCTGATCCTGAAAATGGGGGGGATGACGCGTTTTGATTGCGCCCTAGGTAGCCATGCCATGATGCGCCGTGCATTTTCGCTGGCGATTTATCATGCACATCAACGCCATGTTTTTGGTAATCCATTGATCCAACAGCCCCTTATGCGTCATGTCTTAAGTCGCATGGCACTTCAGCTTGAAGGGCAAACGGCGTTGCTGTTTCGTCTTGCGCGAGCGTGGGACCGGCGCGCCGATGCCAAAGAAGCTCTGTGGGCGCGTTTATTTACACCTGCGGCAAAATTTGTGATCTGCAAACGAGGTATGCCGTTTGTGGCCGAAGCGATGGAGGTGCTGGGCGGCATTGGTTATTGCGAGGAGAGCGAGCTGCCGCGGCTTTACCGGGAGATGCCGGTAAACAGTATTTGGGAAGGTTCCGGCAATATTATGTGCCTGGATGTGCTGCGCGTTCTCAATAAGCAAGCGGGCGTATACGACTTATTGTCGGAAGCATTTTTGGAAGTGAAAGGGCAGGATCGTTATTTTGATCGCGCGGTTCGTCGTTTACAGCAGCAGCTGCGTAAGCCAGCTGAAGAACTGGGGCGAGAAATTACTCATCAGCTATTCCTGCTGGTCTGCGGTGCGCAAATGTTGAAATATGCCTCTCCGCCAATGGCGCAGGCGTGGTGTCAGGTGATGTTAGATACGCGCGGCGGCGTACGGTTGTCAGAGCAGATCCAGAATGATTTATTGCTGCGGGCGACGGGGGGAGTGTGTGTGTAAGCGTATACGACTGATGCGACGCTGGTTTCGATTAACTCAATGAAATATGTGAAAATTGTAGGCCGGACAAGGCGCTCGCGCCGCATCCGGCATTGTTCATTTGCTGTAGATGACACTCATGCATACAGTATTGCCTGTACGCGCCAGTTATCAGGCTGCTGGTCTTCGTACATGGTAATAATGCGGTACCATGACGCACCTTGTTCATCGGCCTTTAACGCCACGATACGTTCCACGTCCTGCGGATCCCCTGAAATATTGCTAACTGAGATCTGACCTATTTCATTCAGGCCCGTCACGCAGTCAGCACTGGCGAATTCTGCAGACTGTGCCGTGGCGCTCGCAGGATAAGTCACTAATTGCAGCGAGGGTGAGGCAAGTAATTGTTTCATCGTCAGCTCCATTTTTCGTTTCCCCACATGTTGCAGGGCATTCCATCGCGGTAATAAACGCCCAGGCTTCCAGCCGGTAATTTATTGTGCACAGGTAAACGCATAGGGACGCAAAGCAATGTAAAGCTGACTATGTAAGTTGTCTGATTTATTTACGGTACAAAATGGCTTGTGAATACCACTGTCCTGTCACGATGGTTTCGTCCACCATGACGACAACGTAATAATCAGCTTTTGCAGCGACAGCTTTCGCTTTGATTTCTGCTAATGCGTCATCCGGAGAACCCCGAACCATCGTGCTTACGCTACCTATTCGCTGTAACCCTTGCGTCTGGTCGCGGCGAATCTCTTGCGGATGGTCCGTTACTGGCGGTGCTGGCTGTGGCGTACCTTGCAGTGCGCTACAGGCACTTAACATCAACACCAATAATAAACTGGCAAACCGGTAAATAACGCTATTACGTTTCCTGCTAACCATAGTGTAGTGCCTTATTAATTTAACTTTGGGGGAATGTTCCCGAATTGTTACCTGGTACGCGATTTTCGAATGAAAACGTGACGAAAGCGTAACCCACATCTCAACATTATGAACTAATACCGCCAGCAGAAACTTGTGCTAAGGATTTCTTCATGTCATACCAGACAAAAAGGAGAGACAGATGATTGAAATAGAATCACGCGAGCTGGCAGATATTCCCGTTCTTCATGCTTATCCTGTCGGGCAAAAAGATACCCCGTTACCGTGCGTAATTTTTTATCACGGCTTTACTTCATCCAGCCTGGTGTATAGCTATTTTGCCGTTGCGCTGGCGCAGGCTGGTTTGCGGGTGATCATGCCGGATGCGCCCGATCACGGTAGCCGTTTTAGTGGCGACGAAGCGCGGCGGTTAAATCAATTCTGGCAAATCTTGCTACAAAGTATGCAGGAATTCACTACTTTACGTGCGGCAATAGCCGAAGAAAACTGGCTGCGTGATGACCGTCTGGCAGTCGGTGGCGCGTCGATGGGCGCGATGACGGCACTGGGAATTACCGCTCGCCACCCCACGGTGAAATGTACCGCCAGTATGATGGGATCAGGCTATTTTACATCGCTCGCCCGTTCACTGTTTCCACCGCTGATACCTGAAACGGCAGCACAACAGAATGAATTCAATAACATTGTCGCGCCGCTGGCAGAGTGGGAAGCGACAAACCACCTGGAACAACTTGGTGACAGACCTCTACTGCTGTGGCATGGCCTCGACGATGACGTTGTGCCTGCCGATGAATCACTACGTTTGCAGCAGGCCTTAAGCGAGACGGGACGGGATAAACTGCTAACCTGTTCATGGCAGCCAGGCGTGCGTCACCGCATTACGCCTGAGGCGTTAGATGCTGCAGTGACATTTTTCCGCCAGCATCTTTAAACACGCAGAATGCTGACCCCTTGCGCTTCCAGTTGTTGCAGGATTTCCGGGTTAGCATTTTTGCCGGTGATCAGCATATCAATTTGATCGGCACGGCTAAAAAGCATTCCCGCGCGTTCGCCAATCTTACTGCTATCAACCAGTACCACCAGTTTCCCTACCACGCTCAGCATCTTCTGCTCTGCCATTGCCGTCAGCATATCGGTTTTATACAACCCTTCTGCTGTCAGTCCTTTGCCGCTGGTAAACATCCAGTGCCCGGCATAGAGACTGTTTTCGCTGCCCTGCGGGCTTAAAGTGATGGACTGACTTTTGTTGTACTGTCCGCCCATAATGATCACGCTGTCATGTTCTTGATCGATCAGGTAATTTGCCAGCGGTAGATAATTAGTGATGATTTGCACTGGCTTGCCACACATTTCCCGCCCAAGCAGAAACGCGGTGGAGCCGCAGTTGATGACTACGCTTTCGCCCGGATTAACCAGCTGCGAGGCCGCTTTAGCGATACGTACTTTTTCATCGTGATTCTGCGCCTGATGCAGATTCATCGGCGTCCAGCGCGGGCGCTGTTGGGTAATAGCTTCTGCGCCATTGCGCACTTTTTTCAGTTTGCCGCTTTCGTCAAGTTTATTGATATCGCGTCGCGCAGTGGCAGGCGAAATTCCCAGACGCTCAACGACTTTCTCAACGGTCACAAAGCCCAATTGTGCGAGCATTTCCAGGAGGATTTGATGTCTTTGTGCTTCAGTCATGAGCTATTCCGATAAAATTTGATTTTTTTAGATGATATTTGAAATAGCCAGGAAATACTACGCCGGATAGCGCGAACTACTCCACGCTATCCGGTATAAACGACAGATTACAGGAATGACTTGAACGGCAGATCCGGTTCAATAGTGAAGCAATCATCGAAACCGCGCGGATAGTGGTACTCGAAGTTGTCTTTATCCAGCGGCCAGGTAAATTTGCCGCCAACCTGCCAGATAAACGGCTTGAAGCCATACTTCAGACGATCTTTTTTCATCTCCCACAGCACGCGGATCTCTTGCGGATCGGCCTGGAAGTTTGACCAGATATCGTGGTGGAACGGGATAACCACTTTCGCATTCAGGGCTTCACCCATACGCAGCATATCGGCGCTGGTCATTTTGTCGGTGATACCGCGCGGGTTTTCGCCGTATGAACCTAAAGCCACGTCGATCTGATGTTCGTTACCGTGCTTCGCATAATAGTTAGAGTAGTGGGAGTCGCCGCTGTGATACAGGGAGCCGCCAGGCGTTTTGAACAGATAGTTCACCGCGCGATCGTCCATGCCGTCCGGCAGTACGCCAGCCGCTTTTTGATCGGCAGGCAGGGTGATCAGTGCAGTACGGTCGAAAGCGTCAAGCGCATGAATTTCAATGTCTTTCACTTTTACAACATCGCCCGGTTTGACCACGATGCAACGCTCTTTCGGTACGCCCCAGCCAATCCACAAATCCACACAGGTTTTCGGTCCAATGAACGGTACGTCATCAGCACAGTTCTGCATCACAGCAGCAGCGACGTTGACGTCGATATGATCGTTGTGATCGTGAGTCGCCAGTACCGCGTCGACCTGGCTAATCGCAAACGGATCAAGAACAAACGGGGTGGTGCGCAGGTTTGGCTGCAGTTTTTTCACGCCAGCCATGCGCTGCATTTGGTGACCCTGTTTCATTAACGGGTTACCGTGACTTTGTTTGCCAGTGCCGCACCAGAAATCAACGCAAACGTTGGTGCCACCTTCCGATTTTAACCAGATCCCGGTGCAGCCAAGCCACCACATCGCAAATGTGCCAGGAGCGACCTGTTCTTGTTCAATTTCTTCATTCAACCAGCTACCCCACTCCGGGAAAGTGCTCAGGATCCAGGATTCACGGGTGATACTTTTCACTTTACTCATCGCCATTTACCTTCATGATAGTTTAATTCGAATCAATATGTGATTGGTTTTGATTAATCCTGACACTATTTTTTCAGGAAGGCAATGACCATTTTTTGACTTTTTGCCAGGGAAGTTGTTGTTGATTTTGAGTGTGGAAAGATTTAATGGAATGTGTAGTTAAATTAACTAAATGAATTTAAATAAATAATTGTTTCGTTGTGTGAATCCCACTCTATCCGTGTGGAATTATTTGCGGGTCGCGTCACATTTAATCATAAATAATCTTGTTGTGATTACTTTTGAAAATTAGAGTGAGTGCACAACATTCCGGGTGTGCGGAATACCCGGTTACCTCTTCTTCAGGAGATCGTTATGGAGATCCTCTACAACATCTTTACCGTGTTTTTTAACCAGGTCATGACCAATGCCCCGTTGTTGCTGGGTATTGTGACCTGTCTGGGCTACATCCTACTGCGCAAAAGTGTCAGCGTTATTATTAAAGGCACGATTAAAACCATAATTGGTTTCATGTTGTTGCAGGCAGGGTCCGGCATCCTCACCAGCACCTTCAAACCGGTGGTGGCGAAAATGTCCGAAGTCTACGGCATTAACGGCGCAATTTCCGATACTTACGCGTCGATGATGACAACCATCGACCGCATGGGCGATGCCTATAGCTGGGTAGGTTACGCGGTGTTGTTAGCGCTGGCGCTGAACATCTGTTACGTGCTGCTGCGTCGCATTACCGGTATTCGTACCATCATGCTGACTGGTCATATCATGTTCCAGCAGGCGGGGCTGATTGCCGTTACGTTGTTTATTTTCGGCTACTCCATGTGGACAACCATTATCTGCACGGCGATTCTGGTTTCGCTCTACTGGGGCATTACCTCCAACATGATGTACAAGCCGACTCAGGAAGTGACGGACGGCTGCGGTTTCTCCATCGGTCACCAGCAACAGTTTGCATCATGGATTGCCTATAAAGTTGCGCCGTTCCTCGGCAAAAAAGAGGAAAGCGTTGAAGACCTCAAACTGCCAGGCTGGCTGAATATTTTCCACGACAACATCGTCTCCACGGCGATTGTGATGACCATCTTCTTTGGTGCCATTCTGCTCTCCTTCGGTATCGACACTGTGCAGGCGATGGCAGGCAAAGTGAACTGGACGGTGTACATCCTGCAAACTGGTTTCTCCTTCGCGGTGGCGATCTTCATCATCACTCAGGGCGTGCGCATGTTTGTGGCGGAACTCTCTGAAGCATTTAACGGTATCTCCCAGCGCCTGATCCCTGGTGCGGTTCTGGCGATTGACTGTGCGGCTATCTATAGCTTCGCGCCGAACGCCGTGGTTTGGGGCTTTATGTGGGGCACCATCGGTCAGCTGATTGCGGTTGGCATCCTGGTCGCCTGCGGTTCCTCGATCCTGATTATTCCCGGCTTTATCCCGATGTTCTTCTCCAACGCCACCATCGGCGTGTTCGCTAACCACTTCGGCGGCTGGCGTGCGGCGCTGAAGATTTGTCTGGTGATGGGGATGATCGAAATCTTTGGTTGCGTCTGGGCGGTGAAACTCACCGGTATGAGTGCCTGGATGGGCATGGCGGACTGGTCGATTCTGGCACCGCCGATGATGCAAGGCTTCTTCTCCATCGGTATCGCCTTTATGGCCGTCATCATTGTAATTGCACTGGCTTATATGTTCTTCGCTGGCCGCGCGCTGCGCGCAGAAGAAGATGCAGAAAAACAACTGGCAGAACAGTCTGCTTAATAAGGAGTTTTGATTATGACCGTACGTATTCTGGCTGTGTGTGGCAACGGACAAGGCAGTTCCATGATCATGAAGATGAAAGTGGACCAGTTTTTAACCCAATCAAACATTGACCACACGGTAAACAGCTGCGCGGTTGGCGAATACAAAAGCGAGTTGAGCGGCGCGGATATCATCATCGCTTCTACGCACATTGCGGGCGAAATCACCGTGACCGGCAACAAATACGTGGTTGGCGTGCGCAACATGCTCTCTCCTGCTGACTTTGGCCCGAAACTGCTGGAAGTGATCAAAGAGCATTTCCCGCAGGATGTGAAGTAAGGACGCGCCATGAAATTACGTGATTCGCTGGCGGAAAATAAATCCATCCGCCTGCAGGCTGAAGCAGAGACATGGCAGGACGCAGTGAAAATCGGCGTTGACCTGCTGGTGGCGGCGGATGTTGTCGAGCCGCGCTATTACCAGGCGATTCTGGATGGCGTGGAACAGTTTGGCCCTTATTTCGTTATCGCTCCGGGGCTGGCGATGCCGCACGGGCGGCCGGAAGAGGGTGTTAAGAAAACAGGTTTCTCTCTGGTAACGCTGAAAAAGCCGCTGGAATTTAACCACGACGACAACGATCCGGTGGATATCCTCATCACCATGGCGGCGGTCGATGCCAATACTCACCAGGAAGTGGGCATCATGCAGATCGTCAACCTGTTTGAAGATGAAGAGAATTTTGACCGTTTACGCGCCTGCCGTACCGAGCAGGAAGTACTGGATCTCATTGACCGCACCAACGCGGCAGCTTAAGAAGGAATTGAACATGTCATTACCGATGTTGCAAGTCGCGCTGGACAACCAGACTATGGATAGCGCCTACGAAACCACTCGCCTGATTGCCGAAGAAGTCGACATTATCGAAGTGGGCACCATTCTGTGCGTGGGCGAAGGCGTGCGTGCGGTTCGTGACCTGAAAGCGCTCTACCCGCACAAAATCGTACTGGCAGACGCCAAAATTGCCGATGCAGGCAAAATCCTTTCGCGTATGTGCTTCGAAGCCAACGCTGACTGGGTGACGGTAATTTGCTGTGCGGATATCAACACCGCCAAAGGCGCGCTGGACGTGGCAAAAGAGTTTAACGGCGACGTGCAGATCGAACTGACCGGTTACTGGACCTGGGAACAGGCGCAACAGTGGCGCGATGCAGGCATTCAGCAGGTGGTTTATCACCGCAGCCGTGACGCGCAGGCCGCAGGCGTGGCGTGGGGCGAAGCGGACATCACCGCGATCAAACGTCTTTCCGATATGGGCTTCAAAGTCACCGTCACCGGAGGCCTGGCGCTGGAAGATCTGCCGCTGTTCAAGGGTATTCCGATTCACGTCTTTATCGCGGGCCGTAGTATCCGTGATGCCGCTTCTCCGGTGGAAGCCGCACGTCAGTTCAAACGTTCCATCGCTGAACTGTGGGGCTAAGGAGCGGATATGTTGTCCAAACAAATCCCGCTTGGCATCTATGAAAAAGCGCTCCCCGCCGGGGAGTGCTGGCTGGAACGCCTGCAACTGGCAAAAACGTTGGGCTTCGATTTTGTCGAGATGTCGGTAGATGAAACGGACGAGCGCCTGTCGCGCCTCGACTGGAGCCGCGAGCAGCGTCTGGCGCTGGTCAATGCGATTGTTGAAACCGGCGTGCGCGTGCCGTCCATGTGCCTTTCTGCTCATCGTCGTTTCCCGCTGGGCAGTGAAGATGACGCGGTGCGGGCGCAGGGGCTGGAGATTATGCGTAAAGCTATCCAGTTCGCCCAGGATGTCGGTATTCGCGTGATCCAGCTGGCGGGCTATGACGTTTACTATCAGGAAGCCAATAACGAAACGCGTCGTCGTTTCCGTGACGGCCTGAAAGAGAGCGTTGAGATGGCAAGCCGCGCGCAGGTGACGCTGGCGATGGAGATCATGGATTATCCGTTGATGAACTCCATCAGCAAGGCGCTGGGCTACGCGCACTATCTCAACAATCCGTGGTTCCAGCTCTACCCGGATATCGGCAACCTGTCGGCGTGGGACAACGATGTGCAGATGGAGTTGCAGGCCGGAATCGGGCATATCGTCGCGGTACATGTGAAAGACACCAAACCTGGCGTCTTCAAAAACGTGCCGTTTGGCGAAGGTGTAGTGGATTTCGAACGTTGTTTCGAAACGCTCAAACAGAGTGGCTATTGCGGGCCGTACCTGATTGAGATGTGGAGCGAAACGGCGGAAGACCCGGCGGCAGAAGTGGCGAAAGCGCGCGATTGGGTGAAAGCGCGCATGGCCAAAGCAGGCATGGTGGAGGCGGCATAATGCAAAAGCTAAAACAGCAGGTGTTTGAAGCCAACATGGATCTGCCGCGCTATGGGCTGGTGACCTTTACCTGGGGCAACGTCAGCGCTATCGACCGCGAACGCGGGCTGGTGGTGATCAAACCCAGCGGCGTTGCCTACGAAACCATGAAAGCGGCCGATATGGTGGTGGTTGATATGAGCGGCAAGGTGGTGGAAGGGGAGTATCGCCCATCTTCCGACACTGCGACGCATCTCGAACTCTACCGTCGTTACCCGTCGCTTGGCGGCATTGTCCATACCCACTCCACTCATGCCACCGCATGGGCGCAGGCGGGGCTGGCGATCCCGGCGTTAGGCACCACGCACGCTGACTACTTCTTTGGCGACATTCCGTGTACGCGCGGGTTAAGCGAAGAAGAGGTGCAGGGCGAGTATGAACTGAACACCGGCAAAGTGATTATCGAAACGCTGGGCAACGCCGAGCCGCTGCATACGCCGGGAATTGTGGTGTATCAGCACGGACCGTTCGCCTGGGGGAAAGATGCCCACGATGCGGTGCATAACGCGGTGGTGATGGAAGAAGTGGCGAAAATGGCGTGGATTGCGCGCAGTATTAACCCACAACTCAATCACATCGACAGCTTCCTGATGAATAAACACTTCATGCGTAAACACGGTCCTAACGCTTATTACGGGCAGAAGTAGAACACGCGCTGCGGAAATTTCCTTCCTCGGGAGATAACTGGTCTAATTCCGCAGCCGTTTTTCAAAAAAAGCCCCCTGCGAAGGGGGCAAAGCAAACTATGGCAATGTTTCGTTGGTTATACCTGGTGCTAGCGATAAATATCCGCGCTGGCGTGCATATTGCCGTTACTCCCCGGTTCCCGCATCAGAATTACGTGGTAGTACGTTGCGCCTTGCGCATCTGTCTCTTCATTTAATGCCTGACGTGCTTCACTTTCAGTGGCGAAGTTATGGTTGATATAAATCACGCCTAAGCTTTGCACATCGTCCATATTTCTGGCCTGGTGGTTATTAATTTCAATGGCTGCCCATGTATTTGCACTTAGCAAAAGCACAGCCAGAAGGGCTAAAACTCGACTGAACATAGATACCTCCTCGACGGCTGACTTTGTGTGCTCTCCTCTGTGATGATCTTCTGATTTAATTTTAATCAATGATAAAGAAGTTGATGGTGACCATTTCTGATGCAGTTGTTCGAAAAAACACCATGATGAAGTGTGATGAACTCCAAATCAGCGGTTTAGAGGTTAATTGCGAAAGGGGAGATTTATTTCGGCTCTGCCCTTGAGTTTAGCGAGGCATACAAGTACTATAACGCGTCATTTTTCAGCCGACCTTTAACACGTTCCTTGCCTCCCCGGGATTCGGCTGACCCAGACAGGAGGCTGAATAATCCGTAAGGAGCAATTCGATGCGTCATTACGAAATCGTTTTTATGGTCCATCCTGACCAGAGCGAACAGGTTCCGGGCATGATCGAGCGCTACACTGCTGCCATCACTGGTGCAGAAGGCAAGATCCACCGTCTGGAAGACTGGGGCCGCCGTCAGCTGGCTTACCCGATCAACAAACTGCACAAAGCACACTACGTTCTGATGAACGTTGAAGCTCCGCAGGAAGTGATCGATGAGCTGGAAACTACCTTCCGCTTCAACGATGCCGTTATCCGCAGCATGGTTATGCGTACCAAGCACGCTGTTACCGAAGCATCTCCGATGGTTAAAGCGAAAGACGAGCGCCGTGAGCGTCGCGATGATTTCGCAAACGAAACCGCTGATGATGCTGAAGCTGGGGATTCTGAAGAGTAATTTCTGATGACCAACCGTCTGGTGTTGTCCGGCACCGTGTGCAGGACTCCCCTTCGAAAGGTCAGTCCATCAGGAATTCCTCACTGCCAGTTCGTGCTTGAGCATCGTTCTGTGCAGGAGGAAGCCGGCTTTCACCGGCAGGCATGGTGTCAAATGCCCGTTATTGTTAGCGGACACGAAAACCAGGCCATTACTCACAGTATAACGGTCGGCAGTCGCATAACCGTTCAGGGGTTCATTTCATGCCACAAGGCAAAGAACGGACTGAGCAAAATGGTTTTGCATGCCGAGCAGATTGAATTGATAGATTCTGGAGACTAGCCATATGGCACGTTATTTCCGTCGTCGCAAGTTCTGCCGTTTCACCGCGGAAGGCGTTCAAGAGATCGACTATAAAGATATCGCTACGCTGAAAAACTACATCACCGAAAGCGGTAAGATTGTCCCAAGCCGTATCACCGGTACCCGTGCAAAATACCAGCGTCAGCTGGCTCGCGCTATCAAACGCGCTCGCTACCTGTCCCTGCTGCCGTACACTGATCGCCATCAGTAATCGGTCACGGTCCATTAATACGACTTTGAGAGGATAAGGTAATGCAAGTTATTCTGCTTGATAAAGTAGCAAACCTGGGTAGCCTGGGTGATCAGGTAAACGTTAAAGCGGGCTATGCTCGTAACTTCCTGGTACCGCAGGGTAAAGCTGTTCCAGCTACCAAGAAAAACATTGAATTCTTCGAAGCACGTCGCGCTGAACTGGAAGCTAAACTGGCTGAAGTTCTGGCAGCTGCTAATGCTCGCGCTGAGAAAATCAATGCACTGGAAACTGTTACCATCGCGTCTAAAGCTGGCGACGAAGGTAAACTGTTCGGTTCCATCGGTACTCGCGACATCGCTGACGCTGTAACTGCAGCTGGCGTTGAAGTGGCTAAGAGCGAAGTTCGTCTGCCGAACGGCGTTCTGCGTACCACTGGCGAACACGAAGTGAGCTTCCAGGTTCACAGCGAAGTATTCGCGAAAGTGATCGTAAACGTAGTAGCTGAATAATTCGTTATTCAACGAGACGTAAAAACGCCGACCATTGGTCGGCGTTTTGCTTTCTATTTTTCGTCAGGTATTAGTTTCGCAAGTAGATCCATTCACCATTCTCTTGTGTCCATAAGTCAGGATGGTTTGCTGGCGTTAGATGCATACGATCACTCCTTATGTCTCGGTCCTGCGGCACTCGCTCGAAACCCAAACCCGAGTAGATTGCTGCTGAACTTGATAAGGAACGCAGACCAATTTTCAAATCATGGGGTAAATCAGAATACGCGTTTAGCAATGCAGCAATGATGAATCCGAGGGCATTAGAAACGCCTGTAACAGTGCGAAGTTGGTCGATATAAAGATCGATTGTTGGTAGTTCAGATGACCAGCAATTAGGCATTTGGGCAGGAAGGGTTACAACGTATCCTATCGTTTGGCCGGTATAGTCTGGAGTACCATAACCAGGTCCCAAAACCACTTCGTGTATTGTGTATTTACTATTGGGTTCGAAGGATTCGACATCTTGCAATAAATATTTCAGTTCTGCGGTTAACCTCGCACCCGTGTAAGCTTTATTGTATTTCTGGGCGTGAATATTATCTAATGTAGCTTCATGGTTCCATCCAAAAGAATTATCACCATTCATTGTTATTCCATCGTAAGCATTACACCTCGTCGCTAACTTATTGAATGCTTGCCAGTCTGAGAGATCTAGTTTGTGGATCTCAACAGTACGTCTGCCATCGCAATTATGATCTCTTCCACGATTTGAAAGTAATGTAGCGCGTGCGTATTGATGAAATTTTAATTTTACTGGTTTGTCGGTGGACGAAAAACGAGATAAATATGCAGGAAATGAATAAATAGTGGTTGGTAATGTCATTGTAATGTTACCTGTTTAATATTTTTACAAATATCGCAGCTGAATGTTCAAAGAAAAAGAATTGATATTAATAAAAATAAGTTTGTTTTCTGAAGTGGTGAAAATAGCGGATGGTGAAAGATATTAATATCAAAAATCGCTCATTATGGATATAACGATGCACTCGGGGAGAAAATGACTTCCACGCCTTACCATTCTTGTTGTGCGGTATGTAATTATTCTACGCTGTCGGTATCGGTGTATTCGTTAATCAGCAGGTTAGCCAGCCACAAAAAGCCATTGAGAAAATTATTGATTTTACATGGGATTATTATATTGCTAATCCTTGGTTTTTAAAAATTGTGCATAGTGAAAATCAAAGTAAAGGTGTGCATTATGCAAAATCACAGCGTCTCTTAGAAATTAACCATGCGCACTTGCAGTTAATGGAATCCTTATTGGATGAAGGGAAGAAACACAATATTTTTAAGCCAGATATCGACCCATTGCAGGTGAATATTAATATTGCTGCGCTTGGCGGATATTATTTGATCAACCAGCATACGCTTGGCCTGGTTTATCCGGTGCGCCGTAAAACCCCGTCCTTCAGGGCGGGGATATACGGCGCGGTTTTCCACCTGACCAGGTGTTTGCTGTTGTTCAATGTATTGACGGATGGCGGATATTGGCGCACCTCCGCAGCTACTGGCAAAATAGCCAGGACTCCACAAAACGCCTTTGTAGTAATACCTGACTGCAATATCTGGTCGATCTCGTCGCAGTAACCTACTCGATACGCCTTTGAGGCTGTTTACCAGACTGGATATCGCCAGTTTGGGAGGATAGTTAATTAACAAATGGACGTGATCTGGTTCGCCATCCATTTCAACCAGTTCAGTTTCAAAATCAGCACATACATTTGAAAAGTAAGTGCGTAGTTTTTCTGTCGCGTCATAGTCAAAAATCTGACGTCGGTATCTGGTGACAAAGACCAGATGAACATGCATCAGGAAAACACAATGCCTTCCACGCCGGATATCGGTTTCTTTTTTCACAGACCAAAGTATCATTTGGCCTGTGAAACGACTACAGGCATTTAAATTCCAGTTAAGACCAGGTGGTCAACAGGAGCGTGAAATGAGGCGCATGTCGTTTCGTTTTCAATCGTGCTCTGGCGCTTCAGAATGAGAATCATGAGGCCGGTAATAAATACATCCCTTACGGGAAAATGGCTTCCTGGCTGGTTGAGTGGAAAAACGCCACTGAAACGCAATGGCTTAAAGATTCTCCCTCACAGCCATTGCAACAGTCACTGAAAGACCTTGAGCGGGCTTACAAAAACTTCTTCCAGAATCGGGCTGCTTTTCCCCGATTCAAAAAGCGGGGACAGAATGATGCATTCCGCTACCCGCAGGGCGTTAAGCTCGATCAGGAAAACAGTCGTATTTTTCTGCCGAAACTTGGCTGGATGCGCTACCGGAATAGCCGTCAGGTTACGGGAGTTGTGAAAAATGTCACTGTCAGCCAGTCCTGCGGTAAGTGGTACATCAGTATTCAGACTGAAAATGAAGTATCAACTCCGGTTCACCCTTCAGCATTAATGGTCGGACTGGATGCTGGCGTGGCTAAACTCGCCACGCTGTCAGATGGCACAGTCTTTGGGCCTGTAAACAGTTTTCAGAAAAACCAGAAGACGCTGGCGAGACTTCAGCGACAGTTAAGCCGCAAGGTCAAATTCAGCAACAACTGGCAGAAGCAGAAACGCAAAATACAGCGACTGCATTCCCGTATCGCAAATATCCGCAGGGACTACCTTCACAAAGTCACAACGACCGTCAGCAAAAACCACGCAATGATAGTCATTGAGGATTTGAAGGTCAGCAACATGTCAAAGTCAGCAGCGGGTACGGTCAGCCAGCCGGGGCGCAATGTCCGGGCAAAATCAGGTTTAAACCGTTCGATACTGGATCAGGGCTGGTATGAAATGCGCCGCCAGCTTGAGTACAAGCAGCTCTGGCGTGGCGGTCAGGTGCTTGCTGTTCCGCCAGCGTACACAAGCCAGCGTTGCGCGTGCTGTGGTCATACAGCGAAAGAAAATCGCCTGTCACAAAGTAAATTCAGATGCCAGGCATGTGGATATACAGCGAACGCTGATGTAAATGGCGCTCGTAACATTTTAGCGGCGGGGCACGCCGTTCTTGCCTGTGGAGAGATGGTGCAGTCAGGCCGCCCGTTGAAGCAGGAACCCACCGAAATGATTCAGGCGACAGCCTGAACGTAGCAGGGATCCACGTCCTTCAGGGCGTGGAGGATGTCAACACATCAGTATGGTTTCACCCCAGGCACAGGAAGCCAGACGTAAGGTCATCAAAGAGACAATCCTTAGCTGGCTTTTGGTTGACCCGTCATCTACCGCGCACGAATAAAACTGCCATCCGGCTGGCGGGTGAACAGGACCTGTTGATTATTCCCCGTATCAATGGTTAAGCCCGTCACCACGCCGCTGGCGTTCTGGCGGATTTTCACCATCTGCCCGTTTTGCAAATTACTCAGCGGCTTACCCGCGCCTTCTACCTGCGCCATTGCATAGACATCGGTAGCGGGCAGTCCGTGGTCGCGGAACAGCTGCGCCATCGTTTTACCGGGTTCGACACGGTAAGAGCGCCATTGATTATCAATTCCGCTATCTGGCTGGAATGGTTGCGTTTGGGAAGTTTGCGGCTGCTCTTCTGGCTGGCCTTCCTGTATAGGTTCTGGAGCGACCGGAGCCACCTGATCAGGATCATTTTGTGGTGTGACTAATTGCGCCCGCAGCTGTTCTTCTGTCGGCGGTTGGGATTGCGACTGAATATCTAACTGCGCTTCACGCGTCACCACCGGCGCGTTGGGCGTATCATCAGATGGAAGCAGAAATCCGACCACCAATACAATGGCGGCAATAATGATCCCCCGACGATGCATCGGCGGCAGCGGGTCCATGAAGCGAAAATTGTCCGGCGCGTGCCAGACTTTCTCCAGGGTTGGTTTTAGTTCAAAGCGCCCGGGCATGGTTTCCTCCTGCTCCGCGTCTTGTTCCTCAATCATAGCCTATGAATAAGCTAACGCTATGATGTCCGTGGTAAACCCGCCTTTATTATATTCATACGGGATATTGCTATTGTTTCTTTTTCCCCGGGATTTGTCATCATTCCTGCGACAAAGTTTTACCCAAAGAAGTGTGGCTGATATGCTGCCCGCTACTTTTATACCCTAAGAAAGGAAATACGATGACCACCCCAACTTTTGACACCATCGAAGCGCAAGCAAGCTACGGCATTGGTTTGCAGGTAGGGCAACAACTGAGTGAATCTGGCCTGGAAGGGCTGCTGCCAGAAGCACTGGTTGCAGGTATTGCCGATGCGCTGGAAGGCAAACATCCGGCTGTTCCGGTTGATGTGGTGCATCGCGCACTGCGTGAAATCCACGAACGCGCCGATGCCGTTCGTCGTCAGCGTTTCCAGGCGATGGCTGCTGAAGGTGTGAAATATCTTGAAGAAAATGCCAAAAAAGAAGGTGTGAACAGCACCGAATCTGGCCTGCAATTCCGCGTGATCAACCAGGGTGAAGGCGCAATTCCGGCACGTACCGACCGCGTTCGTGTTCATTACACCGGTAAACTGATCGACGGCACCGTGTTTGACAGCTCCGTTGCTCGTGGTGAACCCGCTGAATTCCCGGTTAACGGCGTGATCCCTGGCTGGATTGAAGCACTGACTCTGATGCCGGTAGGTTCTAAATGGGAACTGACTATCCCGCAGGAACTGGCATATGGCGAGCGTGGCGCAGGCGCGTCCATCCCTCCGTTCAGCACCCTGGTGTTTGAAGTCGAACTGCTGGAAATCCTCTAAGCAGCGCATTCTGTTCCCCTCGAACCAGAGGGGAGCAGGCATGCAGCAATAAACCCTTCAGTTTGCCAAACGGCGCTATTTTGTTTTGCAAAGACCCCGTAAGCGTGTATTTTTGTGAGCTGTTTCGCGTTATCACCGTGATATGACACTCACTTTAAACATAAAATTAACATTAGATCTAAATCTTAGTATTCATCCCGCGTATTGTTACCTAATATCGATGAGTCCCGATACAGATTCGTCGTATCATAGACTGACTAAAGGCCGTAGAGCCTGAACAACACAGACAGGTACAGGAAGAAAAAAACATGGTAGATCAGGTAAAAGTCGTTGCCGATGATCAGGCTCCGGCTGAACAGTCGCTACGGCGCAATCTCACAAACCGACATATTCAGCTTATTGCCATTGGCGGTGCCATTGGTACGGGGTTGTTTATGGGGTCCGGCAAAACGATTAGCCTTGCCGGGCCGTCGATCATTTTCGTTTATATGATCATTGGTTTTATGCTCTTTTTCGTGATGCGGGCAATGGGGGAATTGCTGCTTTCGAATCTGGAATACAAATCTTTTAGTGACTTCGCTTCCGATTTACTCGGGCCGTGGGCAGGATATTTCACCGGCTGGACTTACTGGTTCTGCTGGGTTGTAACCGGTATGGCAGACGTGGTGGCGATCACGGCTTATGCTCAGTTCTGGTTCCCCGATCTCTCCGACTGGGTCGCCTCGCTGGCGGTGATAGTGCTGCTGCTGACGCTCAACCTTGCCACCGTGAAAATGTTCGGTGAGATGGAGTTCTGGTTTGCGATGATCAAAATCGTCGCCATCGTGTCGCTGATTGTCGTCGGCCTGGTCATGGTGGCGATGCACTTTCAGTCACCGACTGGTGTGGAAGCGTCATTCGCGCATTTGTGGAACGATGGCGGCTGGTTCCCGAAAGGTTTAAGTGGCTTCTTTGCCGGATTCCAGATAGCGGTTTTCGCTTTCGTGGGGATTGAGCTGGTAGGTACAACAGCTGCGGAAACCAAAGATCCGGAGAAATCACTGCCACGCGCGATTAACTCCATTCCGATCCGTATCATTATGTTCTACGTCTTCGCGCTGATTGTGATTATGTCCGTGACGCCGTGGAGTTCGGTAGTCCCGGAGAAAAGCCCGTTTGTTGAACTGTTCGTGTTGGTGGGGCTGCCTGCTGCCGCAAGTGTGATCAACTTTGTGGTACTGACCTCTGCGGCGTCTTCCGCTAACAGCGGCGTCTTCTCTACCAGCCGTATGCTGTTTGGTCTGGCGCAGGAAGGTGTGGCACCGAAAGCGTTCGCTAAACTTTCTAAGCGCGCAGTACCAGCGAAAGGGCTGACCTTCTCCTGCATCTGCCTGCTCGGCGGTGTGGTGATGTTGTATGTGAATCCTAGCGTGATTGGCGCGTTCACGATGATTACAACCGTTTCCGCGATTCTGTTTATGTTCGTCTGGACAATTATCCTTTGCTCGTACCTTGTGTATCGCAAACAGCGTCCTCATCTGCATGAGAAGTCGATCTACAAGATGCCGCTCGGCAAGCTGATGTGCTGGGTATGTATGGCGTTCTTTGTGTTCGTGGTCGTGTTGCTGACACTGGAAGATGACACTCGCCAGGCGCTGCTGGTCACTCCGCTGTGGTTTATCGCGCTGGGGCTGGGCTGGTTGTTTATTGGTAAGAAGCGGGCTGCTGAACTGCGGAAATAACCGCATTATCATGCTGGATGGCGCAATGCCATCCAGCTTTTAGATCACTCACCCGCCAGCGCGCGTGGGAACAGTACATTGTTTTCCAGGCTGATGTGATCCATCAGGTCATCAATCAGTTCATTAATGCCGTTATACATCGCTTTCCAGGTGGTGCAGGCTTCCGGCGGCGGTGTGACGTTATTGGTGGTGTGTTTGATCACTTCCAGCAGTTCGCCCGCTTCATCGTGCTCGCTTTCCATTACGCTGATTGGCCCCATTGCCTGGCTGCCCATGCCTTGTTTGATCATCGGGAAGAGGATCTGCTCTTCTTTCATCATGTGGCTGGAAAGCTCTTCATGCAGCATAGTCAGGTATTTTGTCAGCCCTTTTGGCACGCTCGGTTTGTCGGCGTGAACGCGCTCGACTTTAGTCGCTTGCAGAATCAGCTCCGGCAGTTGCTCGCGGTGACGATCGTGGTAGCGCACGATGATATGGTCGATGATTTCTGCCAGCGGGGCGCTACGCCAGTCTTTCTCAATCGGTTGTTCAGCGAGCTTTGCCAGTTCAGCTTCAATGACCTCAACATCCAGTTCTTTACGTGCCGCCGCACGCGCCAGCGTTTGCTTACCGCCGCAGCAGTAATCCATATCATATTTACGAAACAGAGCTGAAGCGCGAGGAATAGAGAGCGCCAGTTCACCTAAAGGTTGGTCGCGATAAGCCATAGCTGATACCTCATTCTTAATAAGATAAGATGTATTTTAAATGCATCTTTAAGGCAAAAGCTATAACCCTTACGTAGCAGAGACTTATTTAACTCACTGCCAGCGTGTCAACTTTCTGAGACAGATTCAGTTAAAGGTTTTTCTGGTTTTGCTCTGACCGCGATGACCACGCCAATCACTAACAGCGCGATACCGCTCAGCGTCATTAGCGGCGGCATTTGCTGGCGGAGTAAAAAGGTGTACAGCAAACCTGCCAGCGTTTCGAAAACAATCAGCGGCCCGAGAATCACTGTCGGTAATCGCTGGCTGGCGACGTTCCAGCAGAGTGCGCCAACCCATGAGCAAAGCACGGCTATCGCAATCATCAGACTAATAAACACCAGCGGACGGGGGCCAAAGGGTAGGGAGAAGTCCGGCGTTTGCGTATTCAGCCAGTAACAAGCGACGAGATAGCCGATGAGAGAAACCGGCAGCGTGACCAGTGCCTGCGCCGTCGCCCACATCATTGGATGTTTGTCGGGATTTTCCCGCAGCCAGCGGGCGTTGCGCAGGGCATACCACGCCCAGCAGACCACGGAAACTAACGCCAGCACGATGCCAGAGGTATAACGTGCCCAGTCAAAATTGGGGAGTCCGTGGTTTAACTCAGCAATATTCACACACGCCAGGCCGATGCCAATACAAATCAGTGCCGGGGCGAGTTTTCCCCACGCGAGTTTGCCGTCGCGCTGGCTATAAAGCAGATTGGCGAAGACGGGAATGACCACCGGCAGGGTGCCGATAATCATCGTGGAAACAGGCGCGCCAGTACGTTGAATGGCACTGGCAAGGCAGAAGTAATAGATGAGGTTGCCCATCATAGTGAGCATCAAGGCGGTAAGCCAGTCGCGACGCGCCAACTGACGCAGACGCACGCGTCCCAGCCAGGCAATGGGCAGCGCAATTAACCCTAACGCCAGATAACGCCCCATCGACTGCAACATCGCCGGGTATTCCGGCACGATCAACGGCCCGACAAAAATAAGCCCCCACATCAACCCTGCTAACAGGGCGTACAGCACGCCGCTAATCATTACTGGCATCCATTGATCTGTCAGAAGAAAGTTCAGGAAGCAGACATGATTGCTCCCGGCATCCCGTCATTATCAGAGAGGATGCGGGAGGATGCCACTTTAATTAACTAGTTATTAACATTAAAAAGATGGCTTACGCTTTCGGCTAACGTTGTCGTTGGGTGGCCAATCAATTTGCTAAGTGTTTTGCTGTCATCAAACAGACCGCCTTTCGATGCGCCAACGTCAGAATCCGCCAGCATATCCGCCAGTCCGTCGGGCAGTCCGACGCTTTTCAGTGCCGCGGCGAAATCGGCTTCGCTCAGATTTTGATAGGTAACCTGTTTGCCGCTCTGTTTGGTCAGCTCTGCCGCTAACTGTGTCAACGTCCAGGCACTATCGCCCGCCAGTTCGTAAACCTTGCCTTCGTGACCGGCTTCGCTAATCACGCGTGCCGCAGCTGCCGCATAATCTGCCCGCGTTGCTGAGGCGATTTTGCCATCGCCCGCCGCACCGATAAATACGCCGTGTTCCAGTGCTGCCGGGGCGCTGGCGAGGTAGTTTTCGCTGTACCAGCCGTTGCGCAGCAGGGTGTAAACGATGCCAGAATCAGCCAGCATTTTCTCCGTCTCGATGTGCTCATCGGCGAGGCCGAGCGGGGAGGTATCTGCATGTAGCAGGCTGGTATAAGCGATAAATTTCACGCCAGCCGCCTTTGCGGCATTAATAACATTACGATGCTGCGGGGCACGTTGACCCACTTCGCTGGAAGAGATCAGCAGTAGTTTTTCCACTCCCTGAAGTGCAGATGTCAGTGCGGCTTCATCGCCGTAGTCAGCCTGACGCACGGTAATGCCTTGTGCTGCCAGGGCCTGGGCTTTTGCCGGATTACGAACGATAGCCACTATTTGGCTGGCAGGAACCGTTTTCATCAAGGATTCAATAACATAGTGACCAAGTTGGCCAGTGGCACCAGTAATAGCGATCATGGGAAGTCTCCATCGTTTTGTCTTGTGTTTAAATACGCTAACACCTAAACTTACTTTTAGTAAGTACACACAAAAAGGTAAGTATGGAATGAGTCAGGTTAGCCTGTCGCAACAACTGAAAGAGGGTAATCTCTTTGCGGAACAGTGCCCGTCGCGCGAGGTGTTGAAACACGTCACCAGCCGTTGGGGGGTGTTGATTCTGGTGGCGCTACGCGAAGGTACTCATCGCTTTAGCGACCTGCGGCGCAAAATCGGCGGGGTGAGCGAAAAGATGCTTGCGCAGTCGTTACAGGCGTTAGAACAGGATGGTTTTCTTAACCGTATCGCGTATCCGGTGGTGCCGCCGCATGTGGAATATAGCCTCACGCCGCTGGGCGAGCAGGTGAGCGAAAAGGTTGCTGCACTGGCGGACTGGATTGAGTTGAATTTGCCCGAGGTGTTGGCGGTGCGGGATGAACGTGCGGCATAACTGCCGGCTGCGCTTATCCGGCCTACGGTTCATGACTTGTAGGGCGGATAAGATGCGCCAGCATCGCATCCGACAAAAGTGCCGGATGCGGTTGATGATTTATAGGCCGAAAAAGAAGTGTATTACTTACTCAAATCCACCTGATAAATCGCAAACCCGATATCATCGGTCGCGACTTTATTCATCGGATATTGCCCTTTCTCTTTAATAAACGCCGCGGCTTTATCTGATGGAGAGGTTTCGAAACGGATATCCAGTTTCTTATCGCCAGCTATCGGTGCTAAACGCCAGTTGTTATCTGCCGCCGGGTGAATTTCCCCCGCACGTTTCGACTCATCAGCAATCCACGCTGCCAGCACCGAGCGGTTCTCATCCGGTGAAGCAAAAGCGATATGGCTGTCGCCCGTACCGGCAAATTTGCCGCCGTAAGCGCGATAGTTATTGGTGGCAACCAGGAACATGGCGTTCGGATCAATCGGCTTGCCATTAAAGGTCAGGTTCTTAATCCTTTCCGCATTGGCATTAACCATCTGGCACTCGCCGTCATAACGGGCAGGCTGGGTAACATCAATCTGATAATTCACACCATCAATCACATCAAAGTTATAGGTGCGGAAACCATCCCAGTTGATGAGTGACTGTGGTTTCGTGTTGTCAGGATCAATCTGGTTAAACTGTCCGGCGGAGCACTCCAGCCACTCTTTCACCTCTTTACCGCTGGCTTTCACCACAATCAGCGTATTGGGGTAGAGATAAAGATCGGCGGCATTACGGAAGGTCAACTGGCCTTTTTCCACCTCCACATAGCTTGCCGGATCATTTTTGCGACCACCAACTTTAAACGGTGCAGCAGCTGAAAGCACCGGCAGTTTTGCCAGATCCGGATCGCCCTGAATGTAATGCTCGACATACGCTTTTTGCGCGTTGTTCACCACCTGCACGGTCGGATCGTCCTGCACCAGCGCCAGATAGCTATACATATTGTCGGCGGATTTACCGATTGGCTTGCTGACGAACTGGCGTGTGGCATCGTGATCGGCTTTGAGTGTTTCTACCAGCTTGCTGTCTTCCGCCGCGAGGGATTTTTTATTGGCGATGTCGTAAATCGGCCGTGCTTCCGCTTTCGCCTGCGTCACCTGCCATTTACCGCTGTTATTACTGAGTTGTAAGTCGACCACCCCAAGATGATCGCCCCACATGCCCGGCATTACCGCCGGAACACCATTCAGCGTGCCTTTCGCGATATCAGCCCCTTCGATATCAGCAAAATCTTTACCTGGGAAAACGGCGTGAGCATGGCCAAACATAATGGCGTTAACGCCAGGAATTTCACTGAGGTAATAAACTGAGTTTTCCGCCATCACTTTATACGGATCGGCAGATAGCCCGGAATGCGCCAGAACGACAACGACATCGGCACCTTTCTCGCGCATTTCAGGCACGTATTTGCGCACGGTTTCGGTAATATCATTCACCGTCACTTTTCCGGATAAATTAGCTTTATCCCAGCCCATGATTTGCGGCGGCACGACGCCAATATAGCCAATCTTCAGCGTCTGTTTTTTTCCGTCTTTATCGACCACTTCGGTATCTTTAATTAAATACGGTGTAAACATTGGCTGTTTGGTTCTGGCGTCAATGACGTTGGCATTTACATAAGGGAATTTCGCTCCCGCCAGCGCATTTTTCAGGTAATCCAGACCGTAGTTAAATTCATGATTGCCGAGTGTACCGACCGTGTAATCCAGCGTATTCAGCGCCTTATAAACCGGATGAACATCACCTGCTTTTAATCATTTCGCCGACATGTAATCGGCCAGTGGACTCCCCTGAATCAAATCGCCGTTATCGACCAGTACGCTGTTTTTCACTTCATTGCGGGCATCGTTAATCAGGCTTGCCGTACGTACCAGTCCGAATTTTTCCGTGGCGGTGTCTTTGTAATAATCGAAATCCATCATGTTGCTATGCAGATCAGTGGTTTCCATGATACGCAGATCGACCGTCGCTGCATTCACACTGGCGGCAATCAGCGTGGCCAGGAGCGTTGCGCTAAACTTAATCATCAGGGACATCCTTTTATCATCGGGAATACGAAAGAAAAGGGAGAATAAACGTCTTACTTATAGAACAGTGAAGAATGCCACAATTTTACGCTTTGAAAATGATGACACTATCACAGTTGGCGCATTCATTAACGATAGGGTATAAGTAAAACAATAAGTTAACACCGCTCACAGAGACGAGGTGGAGAAATGTTAGATCAAGTATGCCAGCTTGCACGGAATGCAGGCGATGCCATTATGCAGGTCTACGACGGGACGAAACCGATGGACGTCGTCAGCAAAGCGGACAATTCTCCGGTAACGGCAGCGGATATTGCCGCACACACCGTTATCATGGACGGTTTACGTACGCTGACACCGGATATTCCGGTCCTTTCTGAAGAAGATCCTCCCGGTTGGGAAGTCCGTCAGCACTGGCAGCGTTACTGGCTGGTAGACCCACTGGATGGTACTAAAGAGTTTATTAAACGTAATGGCGAATTCACCGTTAACATTGCGCTCATTGACCATGGCAAACCGATTTTAGGCGTGGTGTATGCGCCGGTAATGAACGTAATGTACAGCGCGGCAGAAGGCAAAGCGTGGAAAGAAGAGTGCGGTGTGCGCAAGCAGATTCAGGTCCGCGATGCGCGCCCGCCGCTGGTGGTTATCAGCCGTTCCCATGCAGATGCGGAGCTGAAAGAGTATCTGCAACAGCTTGGCGAACATCAGACCACGTCCATCGGCTCTTCGCTGAAATTCTGCCTGGTGGCGGAAGGACAGGCGCAGCTGTACCCGCGCTTCGGACCAACGAATATTTGGGACACCGCCGCTGGACATGCTGTCGCTGCAGCTGCCGGAGCGCACGTTCACGACTGGCAGGGTAAACCGCTGGATTACACTCCGCGCGAGTCGTTCCTGAATCCGGGGTTCAGAGTGTCTATTTATTAATTAATTTATGCAGCAGGTCCATCACTTGCTGCACCTCTTCCTGAGTAAGCGCCCCGTCTTTGGCCCATTGCACGCGACCGTCTTTATCCAGCACCACTACAGCGGAACTTTTTTCATCCAGCTGCCAGGCACCGCGTGCGACGCCATTGCTATCAACAATAAACTGCGACCAGGGATAAAGCTTTTTATTACTCTCCAGACTGCTGCGCACAAACATGCCGGAACCCGGAATTGCGTCGTCGGTGTTAACAATGGTGGTGGTCTGGTAACGATCGTGCGGTAACTTCGCTGATTTAATCGCTTCAATCAGCGTCGCGTTTTTCTCTTTTGCAGAGGTGCGACCAGCAATATGTTGCAGTACTCGCACTTTTCCCACTAACTGCGCGCTGTTCCAGGTTTTGTAGCTAAACTGATCTTTATCAAGCACCAACTCGCCCCGATCGGTAATGCCAATCGGCGGCACTCGCTGACCGGTTTCGAACTGATGTGCGGAAGCCATCATCGGCAACAGCAGGCAGGTGAGTGCCAGAATCTTGCGTAGGGTCATGGTGTTTCCTTCTTATGATATGCAGGTGATCCGACCACTTGGGTCTGAGTTTTAATCATATGTGCTATTTATCGAATTTCCCGCAAGTGTGATGCCAGTTTGCGGTCAAGCGCACAAATCATATGAAAAATGAATGCTTATACTGAAGACCGCGCTTCGGTAAAAAGATAATTCTGAATAATTGTAACCTTTAGGTAAAAAAAGTTATACGCGGTGGAAACATTGCCCGGATAGTCTATAGTCACTAAGCATTAAAATTTGCGCCTCATAATAGTTGGGCCGATTGTGGCACCGCACAGGCGTAATACTCAGCAGGAGATAACAATGAAAATTTTCCAACGGTACAACCCACTTCAGGTGGCGAAGTACGTAAAGATCCTGTTCCGTGGACGGTTATACATCAAGGACGTTGGCGCTTTTGAATTTGATAAGGGTAAGATTCTTATCCCAAAAGTGAAGGATAAGCTGCATTTGTCAGTGATGTCCGAAGTTAACCGTCAGGTTATGCGTCTGCAAACAGAGATGGCTTAACCAAAGTGCTATGCAGTAATAAGACGGCTCCTGATTCAGGAGCCGTTGATGTTTCTGGGGGTTACGCGACGCTTTCTTCTTTATCTTTAGCGTCAGGCAGTTTTGGCGAAAGGGCGGTGGCCTTGCTGTCGATCCGGGTCACCAGCAGCTGGTCGATACGGTAGTTATCGATATCCACCACTTCAAATTTGTAGCCGGCGAATTTCACCGAATCGGTGCGTTTCGGGATCTTACGCAGCATAAACATCATAAAGCCGCCGATGGTTTCGTAGTTGCCCGACTGCGGGAACTCGTCAATATCCAGCACGCGCATGACGTCGTCAATCGGGGTGCCGCCGTCAATCAGCCATGAGTTCTCATCACGGGCGACAATCTGCTCTTCCAGCCCCTGACCGACCAGATCGCCCATCAGCGTGGTCATCACGTCGTTGAGGGTGATGATCCCCACCACCAGCGCGTACTCGTTCATGATCACCGCGAAGTCTTCACCTGCGGTTTTAAAACTTTCCAACGCCTCTGAAAGGGTTAACGTATCCGGTACAATCAGCGTGTTGCGAATTTGTACGCCGCTGTTCAGTGCCAGGCTTTGGTTAGCCAGCACGCGGTTCAGCAGGTCTTTAGAATCGACATAACCGATGATGTGGTCAATATCTTCATTACAGACGAGGAACTTAGAGTGCGGATGTTCCGCCACCTTATTCTTCAGACTTTGCTCATCTTCGTGGAGATCAAACCAAATCACGTTTTCACGCGGTGTCATTGAAGACGGAACGGTACGGGATTCCAGCTCAAAGACGTTTTCAATCAGCTCGTGTTCCTGTTTACGTAACACGCCCGCCAGCGCACCGGCTTCCACTACCGCGTAGATGTCATCAGAAGTGATGTCATCTTTACGTACCATTGGCAGTTTGAAAATACGGAAGATCATGTTCGCCAGGCCGTTGAAGAACCACACCAGCGGGGTGCAAACGTACAGGCAGAAGCGCATCGGGTTGATGATACGCAAAGCCACCGCTTCTGGCGCAATCATACCGATGCGTTTCGGAGTTAAATCCGCAAACAGGATAAACATGCCAGTCACTAACGAGAAAGAGAGAATAAAGCTCAGTTGCTCAGAGAGTTCTGCCGACATATAGCGGGAGAACAGGCTGTGAAAAGCTGGAGAAAATGCCGCATCACCGACGATACCGCCGAGAATCGCCACTGCGTTCAGACCGATTTGGACCACGGTAAAGAACATGCCGGGATTTTCCTGCATATTCAGAACGCGTTGGGCATTTATATTGCCTTCATCAGCCAGCAGTTTAAGTTTGATTTTGCGTGAGGCGGCAAGCGAGATCTCGGACATCGAGAAGAACGCACTTACAGCGATCAAGCAGAGTATGACTAAAATACTGTTTAACATATCTTATCCGACCTTTCAGGCCAGATCCTCGGAAGGGGAAGTTGATTAATTTGTGTGAAATACACATTGAAAGCCGATTCGAAGAAAGTGAACCGGCATTTTCAGTGGCTAGTATAGCGTAAGGTACTGTAAAGTCGCCAGAGGGTTAAAATTCAGACAGCTGATAAATGCAATACTGCCTGATGCGCTATGCCAATCAGGCCTACGCAGTCCTTGCAATATATTGAATTTGGACGATTTTGTAGGCCTGGTAAGGCGTTTACGCCGCATCTGGCATAAATAAAGCGCACTTTATCAACAATCTACATTTGTACCCGTAACGCTATGCTTCCGGTGGCAGACAGACGCCAATTCCGCCAATTCCACAGTAACCATACGGGTTTTTATGCAGATATTGCTGGTGGTCATCTTCGGCATAATAAAACGGTGTGGCGTTAGCGATTTCCGTGGTGATGTGACGATCATCATCGGCGGCAAGCATCGCCGCCTGAAAACGTTCCAGACTGGCGCGAGCTGCGGCATCCTGTTCTGGGGTCAGCGGATAAATCGCTGAACGATACTGCGTGCCGTGGTCATTGCCCTGACGCATTCCCTGGGCGGGATCGTGATTCTCCCAAAATACCTGTAGCAACTGCTCATAGCTGATGACGGAAGGATCGTAAACAATGCGTACCGCTTCGGCATGACCCGTATCACCGGAGCACACTTCCCGATAAGTCGGATTTGGCGTATAGCCTCCGGTATAGCCTGCGGCGGTGCTGTAAACGCCGGGTAACTGCCAGAACAGACGCTCCACACCCCAGAAACAACCCATCGCAAAAATGGCAATCTCCATTCCGTCAGGTACATTGGTCATTGAGTGACCGTTGACCGCATGCAGCGTGGCTACGGGCATCGGGGTGTTACGTCCAGGCAGGGCATCGGCGGGGGAAACCAGATGCTTTTTATCAAATAAACTCATGGTGTCGCTCTCCCGAAAATCGGTCATTGGGGTTAAGGTTGTAACAAGAGGCGTATTTGCACACAATAACCACCGTGAATAGGTCTAAAGTAAAACATAAGAAATATTTGGGGTTTAGTCTGCTTTTTAATCCATATTACTGGATTTTTGTTAAGCCGTTTAACGGCGTTCCAGGGGCAGGAAAAAAGGATATTCAGGAGAAAATGTGCGCTATATCCGACAGTTATGCTGTGTAAGCTTACTCTGCTTAAGCGGATCTGCCGTCGCCGCGAACGTCCGTCTACAGGTCGAGGGGGTATCGGGACAGCTGGAAAAGAACGTTCGTGCGCAGCTTTCTACGATTGAAAGTGATGAAGTGGCGCCAGACCGTCGCTTTCGCGCACGCGTCGATGATGCCATCCGCGAAGGTCTGAAAGCGCTGGGTTATTACCAGCCGACCATTGAATTTGATCTCCGTCCACCGCCAAAGAAAGGGCGGCAGGTATTGATCGCCAAAGTCACGCCAGGCGTGCCGGTGTTAATTGGCGGCACCGATGTGGTATTGCGCGGCGGCGCGCGGACCGATAAAGACTATTTGAAATTGCTCGATACTCGCCCGGCTATTGGCACGGTGCTGAACCAGGGCGATTATGAAAATTTCAAAAAGTCCTTAACCAGCATTGCGTTGCGTAAAGGTTATTTCGATAGCGAATTTACCAAAGCGCAGCTGGGCATTGCGCTCGGCCTGCATAAAGCCTTCTGGGATATTGATTATAACAGTGGCGAACGTTACCGCTTTGGGCATGTGACCTTTGAAGGATCACAAATCCGCGATGAATACCTGCAAAATCTGGTGCCGTTTAAAGAGGGCGATGAGTACGAATCGAAAGATCTGGCGGAACTGAACCGCCGACTTTCTGCTACCGGCTGGTTTAACTCGGTGGTGGTGGCTCCACAATTTGATAAAGCGCGCGAAACGAAAGTATTACCATTGACGGGCGTGGTTTCGCCGCGAACAGAAAACACCATCGAAACCGGGGTCGGTTACTCTACGGACGTGGGACCGCGCGTGAAAGCGACGTGGAAAAAGCCGTGGATGAACTCATACGGTCACAGTTTGACCACCAGTACCAGTATTTCCGCGCCGGAACAGACCCTCGACTTCAGCTATAAAATGCCACTGCTGAAGAATCCACTGGAACAATATTATTTGGTGCAGGGCGGTTTTAAGCGCACTGACCTGAACGATACCGAATCTGACTCCACTACGCTGGTGGCTTCTCGCTACTGGGATCTCTCCAGCGGCTGGCAGCGTGCCATTAACCTGCGCTGGAGTCTCGACCACTTTACTCAGGGTGAAATTACCAACACCACGATGCTGTTTTATCCTGGGGTGATGATTAGCCGCACGCGTTCTCGTGGTGGCCTGATGCCAACCTGGGGCGACTCGCAACGCTACTCTATCGACTACTCCAACACGGCCTGGGGCTCAGATGTCGATTTCTCCGTTTTCCAGGCACAAAACGTCTGGATCCGCACACTGTACGATCGCCATCGTTTTGTTACACGCGGCACGCTGGGCTGGATTGAAACCGGTGATTTCGACAAAGTACCGCCGGATCTGCGTTTCTTCGCCGGGGGCGACCGCAGTATTCGTGGCTACAAATACAAATCTATCGCTCCGAAATACGCCAACGGTGACCTGAAAGGGGCCTCGAAGTTGATAACCGGATCGCTGGAGTACCAGTACAACGTGACCGGAAAATGGTGGGGCGCGGTGTTTGTCGATAGTGGCGAAGCGGTAAGCGATATTCGCCGCAGCGACTTTAAAACCGGTACCGGGGTCGGCGTGCGCTGGGAATCGCCGGTCGGGCCAATCAAACTCGATTTTGCCGTACCGGTCGCGGATAAAGACGAACACGGGTTACAGTTTTACATCGGTCTGGGGCCAGAATTATGAGTTTATGGAAAAAAATCAGCCTCGGCGTGGTTATCGTTATCTTACTGTTGCTGGGATCGGTGGCGTTTCTGGTGGGCACCACCAGTGGCCTGCATCTGGTATTTAAAGCGGCGGATCGCTGGGTACCAGGACTGGATATTGGCAAGGTCACCGGCGGCTGGCGCGATCTCACCTTGTCTGACGTTCGTTATGAGCAGCCAGGCGTGGCGGTAAAAGCGGGCAATCTGCATCTGGCGGTCGGGCTTGAGTGCCTGTGGAACAGTAGCGTTTGTATTAATGACCTGGCGCTGAAAGACATTCAGGTCAACATCGACAGTAAAAAAATGCCTCCTTCTGAACAGGTTGAAGAAGAGGAAGATAGCGGTCCGCTGGATCTCTCCACGCCGTATCCCATCACCCTGACACGGGTGGCGCTGGATAACGTCAACATCAAGATTGATGACACCACGGTATCGGTGATGGACTTCACCTCCGGCCTGAACTGGCAGGAGAAAACCCTGACCCTGAAACCGACGTCGCTGAAAGGCCTGCTGATTGCTCTGCCGAAAGTGGCGGAAGTGGCGCAGGAAGAGGTCGTCGAACCGAAGATTGAAAATCCGCAGCCGGATGAAAAGCCGCTCGGCGAAACGCTGAAAGATCTCTTTTCTCGCCCGGTATTGCCGGAAATGACCGACGTGCATTTGCCGCTTAACCTGAACATTGAAGAGTTTAAAGGCGAGCAGTTACGCGTGACGGGCGACACGGACATCACCGTGCGCACCATGCTGCTGAAAGTGAGCAGCATTGACGGCAATACTAAACTGGACGCCCTGGATATCGATTCCAACCAGGGGATCGTCAACGCCAGCGGCACGGCGCAGCTGTCAGACAACTGGCCGGTGGATATCACCCTCAACAGCACACTGAACGTGGAGCCGTTGAAAGGTGAAAAAGTGAAGCTAAAAGTGGGCGGCGCGCTGCGCGAACAGCTGGAGATTGGCGTTAATCTTTCCGGTCCGGTGGATATGGATTTACGCGCCCAGACGCGACTGGCGGAAGCCGGATTGCCGCTCAACGTGGAAGTGAACAGCAAACAGATTTACTGGCCGTTCACTGGTGAGAAGCAGTATCAGGCGGATGATCTGAAACTGAAACTTACCGGCAAAATGACCGATTACACGCTCTCTATGCGTACGGCAGTGAAGGGACTGGAGATCCCGCCAGCCACCATTACCCTTGATGCCAAAGGTAATGAACAGCAGGTCAATCTCGACAAACTCACCGTCGCGGCGCTGGAAGGGAAAACTGAACTCAAGGCGTTGCTCGACTGGCAGCAGGCCATTAGTTGGCGCGGTGAGCTAACGCTTAACGGCATTAACACCGCCAAAGAGATCCCAGAGTGGCCGTCGAAACTCAATGGCTTGATTAAAACCCGCGGTAGCCTGTACGGCGGCACCTGGCAGATGGAGGTGCCAGAACTGAAGCTGACCGGTAACGTCAAACAGAACAAAGTGAACGTTGACGGCACGCTGAAAGGCAACAGTTATATGCAGTGGATGATCCCAGGGCTTCATCTGGAACTGGGGCCAAACAGTGCCGAAGTGAAAGGCGAGCTGGGGGTAAAAGATCTCAATCTTGATGCCACCATCAACGCGCCGGGGCTGGATAACGCGCTGCCGGGGCTTGGCGGTACAGCGAAAGGGCTGGTGAAAGTACGCGGCACGGTGGAAGCGCCACAACTACTGGCAGATATCACCGCGCGCGGCCTGCGCTGGCAGGAACTTTCCGTGGCGCAGGTTCGCGTGGAAGGCGACATTAAATCCACCGATCAGATCGCCGGGAAACTCGACGTACGCGTTGAGCAAATTTCGCAGCCGGATGTAAATATCAACCTCGTCACCCTGAATGCCAAAGGCAGCGAAAAACAGCACGAGTTACAGTTGCGGATTCAGGGCGAGCCTGTCTCCGGGCAGCTTAATCTGGCAGGAAGTTTTGATCGCAAAGAAGAACGCTGGAAGGGAACTCTTAGCAATACCCGCTTCCAGACGCCGGTCGGCCCGTGGTCGCTGACCCGCGATATTGCGCTGGATTACCGCAATAAGGAGCAAAAAATCAGCATCGGGCCACACTGCTGGCTTAACCCGAATGCGGAACTGTGCGTGCCGCAAACTATCGATGCGGGTGCCGAAGGGCGTGCGGTGGTGAATCTCAACCGCTTCGACCTGGCCATGCTGAAACCATTTATACCAGAAACCACTCAGGCCAGCGGTATCTTCACGGGTAAAGCGGACGTTGCCTGGGACACCACCAAAGAGGGGCTGCCGCAGGGCAGTATCACCCTTTCGGGGCGTAACGTGCAGGTAACGCAAACCGTCAACGATGCGGCGCTGCCCGTGGCGTTTCAGACACTGAATCTGACGGCGGAATTGCGTAACAACCGTGCCGAATTGGGCTGGACCATCCGCCTGACCAATAACGGCCAGTTTGATGGACAGGTGCAGGTGACCGATCCGCAAGGCCGCCGTAATCTTGGTGGCAACGTCAATATCCGTAACTTCAACCTTGCGATGATAAACCCCATCTTTACCCGTGGGGAAAAAGCAGCGGGGATGGTGAGTGCCAACTTGCGTCTGGGTGGTGATGTGCAAAGCCCGCAGTTGTTTGGTCAGCTTCAGGTTACGGGTGTGGATATCGACGGCAACTTTATGCCGTTTGATATGCAACCGAGCCAGCTTGCGGTCAACTTTAATGGTATGCGCTCGACGCTTGCCGGTACAGTACGGACCCAGCAGGGTGAAATCTACCTGAACGGTGATGCCGACTGGAGCCAAATTGAAAACTGGCGGGCGCGGGTAACGGCGAAAGGCAGTAAAGTGCGGATCACCGTGCCGCCGATGGTACGAATGGATGTATCGCCAGATGTTGTCTTCGAGGCTACACCAAACCTGTTTACCCTCGATGGTCGCGTGGATGTCCCGTGGGCGCGCATCGTGGTGCACGATCTGCCGGAAAGCGCAGTAGGCGTCTCCAGCGATGTGGTGATGCTTAACGATAACCTGCAACCGGAAGAGCCGAAAACGGCGTCGATTCCGATTAACAGTAACCTGATTGTCCACGTTGGCAACAATGTGCGCATTGACGCCTTTGGCCTGAAAGCGCGGCTGACGGGCGATCTTAACGTCGTTCAGGACAAACAAGGGCTGGGCCTGAACGGGCAGATCAACATCCCTGAAGGGCGCTTCCATGCCTATGGTCAGGATCTGATTGTGCGTAAAGGTGAGTTACTGTTCTCTGGTCCGCCGGATCAACCGTATCTTAATATTGAAGCTATTCGTAACCCGGATGCTACAGAAGACGACGTAATCGCCGGAGTTCGCGTCACTGGTCTGGCGGACGAACCGAAAGCGGAGATCTTCTCTGACCCGGCGATGTCGCAACAAGCTGCATTGTCTTATTTGCTACGTGGACAAGGGCTGGAGAGCGATCAGAGCGACAGTGCGGCAATGACCTCGATGCTGATTGGTCTGGGGGTTGCGCAAAGTGGCCAGATTGTGGGTAAAATCGGCGAGACGTTTGGCGTAAGCAATTTAGCGCTCGACACCCAGGGAGTAGGCGACTCCTCCCAGGTAGTGGTCAGCGGCTATGTATTGCCAGGTCTGCAAGTGAAATACGGCGTGGGTATATTTGACTCTATAGCAACACTCACGTTACGTTATCGCCTGATGCCTAAGCTATATCTGGAAGCCGTGTCTGGTGTAGACCAGGCACTGGATTTGCTCTATCAGTTCGAGTTTTAGCAATGCGAATATTTGTCTACGGCAGTTTACGCCACAAACAAGGCAACAGTCACTGGATGACCAATGCCCAGTTACTGGGCGATTTCAGTATCGATAACTACCAGTTGTATAGCCTGGGCCACTATCCAGGCGCAGTTCCGGGGAACGGAACAGTACACGGTGAAGTTTATCGTATTGACAACGCCACGCTGGCCGAACTTGATGCCTTGCGCACCAGGGGCGGTGAATACGCGCGCCAGTTGATTCAGACGCCGTACGGGAGTGCATGGATGTACGTTTATCAACGACCCGTCGATGGATTAAAGCTAATTGAAAGCGGCGACTGGTTAGACAGGGATAAGTAATAATAAAAGCACGCCACCTTCGGGTGGCGTTGTTTTATGCGATGTATCTCGCGATTTTTTTTTGTAACTTTTCCATCTTTTGCTTTTCTCTCCGAGCCGCTTTCCATATCTGCAATCGCATAAAAAACTCTGCTGGCGTTCACAAATGTGCAGGGGTAAAACGGGGGCACGCTTTGAACGGTGAGTATGAGTGAGGTCGGCTAACTTCCAGCAAGTGGCTATGAACAGCAAAATGGTGGTCGGGTTTGCTTGTTCTTACCGTTCAAGCCTTGCAACCGCTGAGAATAATGATGGTGGAATAGAGAGTTTATTTATCGCGGGCATAAAAAAACCCTTACTAACCGAAGCCCGGCGTTCAGGGTTATTGCGCTAGAAGAACTTATTTATTCTTTGCGCGCTCGAAGGAAGCAACGATTTCAGCTTTAGCGGCTTCTGCGTTTTCCCAACCTTCAACTTTCACCCACTTGCCTTTTTCGAGGTCTTTGTAGTGCTCGAAGAAGTGAGCGATCTGCGCTTTCAGCAGCTCTGGCAGATCGTTAACGTCTTTAATGTGATCGTATTCTTTGCTCAGCTTTGTGTGCGGAACAGCAATCAGTTTCGCATCTTCACCGGCTTCGTCGGTCATTTTCAGAACGCCAACCGGACGGCAACGGATCACAGAACCCGGCTGCAGCGGGTACGGAGTCGGGACCAGTACGTCAACCGGGTCACCGTCCAGAGACAGGGTGTGGTTGATGTAACCGTAGTTGCACGGATAGAACATCGCGGTGGACATGAAGCGGTCAACGAACAGTGCGCCGCTCTCTTTGTCGATTTCGTATTTGATCGGATCTGCGTTAGCCGGGATCTCAATAACAACGTAGATGTCTTCCGGCAGATCTTTACCCGCAGGGACGTTGAGTAAGCTCATGTCTGTTTCCTTTAAAAATATGTGGCAAACAAGTGCCGAGTATTATAGCCAACTCGCGCCGAATGTCTTCGCTTGTTTTCGTCTTCATTTTCCTTTTTCGCCAATTTTAAGACGGTATACAGAGCAGGAAAATCCATAACCGTAGCCGCATTTTTCATAGTGAGATGAAAGCGATTACAAACTTGTGATTAACGTTTTATTTACTTCTTTGAAGTGTGATGTAACGCAATCCGTTACATAACGAATTGTCTATAGTTTTTTCGCGAACATCTTTTCACCAATAATAATTACCCCGACGAGGACAACCCTATGTGGAAACGCTTACTTGTAGTCTCTGCAGTCTCGGCAGCCATGTCGTCTATGGCGTTGGCCGCTCCATTAACCGTAGGATTTTCGCAGGTCGGATCGGAATCTGGCTGGCGCGCCGCAGAAACCAATGTGGCGAAAAGTGAGGCCGAAAAACGCGGAATTACGCTGAAAATTGCCGATGGTCAGCAAAAGCAGGAAAACCAGATTAAAGCGGTACGTTCCTTCGTCGCGCAAGGGGTGGATGCGATCTTTATCGCTCCGGTGGTTGCGACTGGTTGGGAACCGGTATTAAAAGAGGCGAAAGATGCCGAAATCCCGGTCTTCTTGCTCGATCGTTCTATTGATGTGAAAGACAAATCTCTCTATATGACCACCGTCACTGCCGACAACATTCTCGAAGGCAAGTTGATTGGTGACTGGCTGGTAAAAGAAGTGAATGGCAAACCATGCAACGTGGTGGAGCTGCAGGGCACTGTTGGGGCCAGCGTCGCCATTGACCGTAAGAAAGGCTTTGCCGAAGCCATTAAGAATGCGCCAAATATCAAAATTATCCGCTCGCAGTCAGGTGACTTCACCCGCAGTAAAGGCAAAGAAGTCATGGAGAGCTTTATCAAAGCGGAAAACAACGGCAAAAACATCTGCATGGTTTACGCCCATAACGACGACATGGTGATTGGTGCAATTCAGGCAATTAAAGAAGCGGGCCTGAAACCAGGCAAAGATATTCTGACAGGTTCTATCGACGGCGTACCGGATATCTACAAAGCGATGATTGATGGCGAAGCGAACGCCAGTGTTGAACTGACGCCGAATATGGCAGGTCCCGCCTTCGACGCGCTGGAGAAATACAAAAAAGACGGCACCATGCCTGAAAAGCTGACGCTGACCAAATCCACCCTTTATCTGCCTGATACCGCAAAAGAAGAGTTAGAGAAGAAGAAAAATATGGGGTATTGAGGGTTGCTATGCCTGATGCCGATTCGTAGGCCGGATAAGGCGCTCGCGCCGCATCCGGCGGTGGTGCGCTGAAGCCTGATGCGACGCTTACCGCGTCTTATCATGCCTACTGGGAGCACGCTTTACACCGGGGGAAACCATGACGACTAACCAACACCAGGAGATCCTCCGCACCGAAGGATTAAGTAAATTTTTCCCCGGCGTCAAAGCGTTAGACAACGTTGATTTCAGCCTGCGCCGCGGCGAAATCATGGCGCTGCTTGGTGAAAACGGGGCAGGAAAATCAACGCTAATCAAAGCATTAACTGGTGTATACCACGCCGATCGCGGCACCATCTGGCTGGAAGGCCAGGCTATCTCACCGAAAAATACCGCCCATGCACAACAACTCGGTATCGGCACCGTCTATCAGGAAGTAAACCTGCTACCCAATATGTCGGTCGCTGATAATCTATTTATAGGCCGCGAACCCAAACGCTTCGGCCTTCTACGCCGCAAAGAGATGGAAAAGCGCGCCACCGAACTGATGGCATCTTACGGTTTCTCCCTCGACGTGCGCGAACCGCTCAACCGCTTTTCAGTCGCGATGCAGCAAATCGTCGCTATTTGCCGGGCTATCGATCTCTCTGCCAAAGTGCTGATCCTCGATGAACCCACCGCCAGTCTCGACACCCAGGAAGTGGAGTTACTGTTTGACCTGATGCGTCAGTTGCGCGATCGCGGCGTCAGCCTGATTTTTGTCACTCACTTTCTCGATCAGGTCTATCAGGTCAGCGATCGGATCACCGTCTTACGCAACGGCAGTTTCGTAGGCTGTCGGGAAACGTGCGAGCTACCGCAGATCGAACTGGTAAAAATGATGCTGGGGCGCGAGCTGGATACCCACGCGCTACAGCGTGCCGGGCGAACATTGTTGAGCGACAAACCCGTTGCCGCGTTCAAAAATTACGGCAAAAAAGGAACGATCGCACCGTTTGATCTCGAAGTACGCCCCGGCGAGATCGTCGGTCTGGCTGGATTGCTGGGATCAGGACGTACCGAAACCGCCGAAGTGATCTTCGGTATCAAACCTGCTGACAGCGGCACGGCGTTGATCAAAGGCAAACCGCAAAACCTGCGATCGCCACATCAGGCTTCGGTACTGGGCATTGGCTTCTGCCCGGAAGACAGGAAAACCGATGGCATCATCGCTGCCGCCTCGGTGCGGGAAAATATCATCCTCGCTCTCCAGGCCCAGCGCGGCTGGCTACGTCCCATTTCCCGCAAAGAACAGCAAGAGATTGCCGAACGCTTTATCCGCCAGCTTGGCATTCGCACACCTTCAACTGAACAACCGATTGAATTTCTCTCTGGCGGCAATCAGCAAAAAGTGTTGCTTTCACGTTGGCTACTGACCCGACCGCAATTTCTGATCCTTGATGAGCCAACCCGCGGCATTGATGTTGGTGCCCACGCCGAGATCATCCGCCTGATTGAAACGCTGTGTGCTGACGGTCTGGCGCTGCTGGTGATCTCCTCCGAACTGGAAGAGCTGGTGGGCTATGCCGATCGGGTGATTATCATGCGCGATCGCAAACAGGTGGCGGAGATCCCGCTGGCAGAGCTTTCCGTTCCGGCGATCATGAACGCCATTGCGGCGTAAGGAGAACAGTGTGATGCCTCAATCTCTCCCGGACACTACGCCGCCGAAAAGGCGCTTTCGCTGGCCGACGGGGATGCCGCAGCTGGTAGCACTATTGCTAGTGCTGCTGGTCGATAGCCTGGTAGCCCCGCATTTCTGGCAGGTGGTGCTTCAGGATGGGCGTTTGTTCGGTAGCCCTATCGACATCCTTAACCGTGCAGCTCCCGTTGCGTTACTGGCGATTGGCATGACGCTGGTGATCGCTACAGGTGGTATCGATCTCTCCGTAGGGGCGGTGATGGCTATCGCCGGAGCCACAACGGCTGCGATGACGGTCGCGGGATTCAGCCTGCCGATTGTTTTGTTAAGCGCCCTGGGCACTGGCATCCTGGCGGGATTGTGGAACGGCATACTGGTAGCGATCCTCAAAATTCAGCCGTTTGTCGCCACTCTGATCCTGATGGTCGCCGGGCGCGGCGTGGCGCAACTGATCACCTCCGGGCAGATCGTCACGTTTAACTCGCCGGATCTCTCATGGTTTGGCAGTGGATCGCTATTGTTCCTGCCAACGCCAGTCATTATTGCGGTACTGACGCTTCTCCTGTTCTGGCTGTTGACCCGCAAAACGGCGCTGGGGATGTTTATCGAAGCCGTTGGTATCAACATTCGGGCGGCAAAAAATGCCGGGGTAAACACGCGGATCATCGTCATGCTTACCTACGTGTTGAGCGGGCTGTGTGCGGCGATTGCGGGCATTATCGTGGCGGCGGATATTCGCGGTGCCGATGCCAATAACGCCGGATTATGGCTGGAGCTGGACGCCATTCTCGCGGTGGTGATTGGCGGCGGATCGCTGATGGGCGGACGTTTTAACCTACTGCTTTCGGTGGTGGGGGCGCTGATTATTCAGGGGATGAACACCGGAATTTTGCTTTCGGGCTTTCCGCCAGAGATGAACCAGGTTGTAAAAGCGGTGGTGGTTCTTTGCGTGCTGATTGTCCAGTCGCAACGCTTTATCAGTCTGATTAAAGGAGTACGTAGCCGTGATAAAACGTAATTTGCCACTGATGATCACCATCGGCGTCTTTGTGTTGGGTTATCTTTACTGCCTGACCCAGTTTCCCGGTTTTGCTTCCACAAGAGTGATCTGCAATATCCTGACCGATAACGCCTTTCTTGGGATCATTGCCGTTGGCATGACCTTTGTGATCCTCTCCGGTGGGATCGATCTCTCCGTCGGTTCGGTGATCGCCTTTACTGGCGTGTTTCTGGCAAAAGTGATTGGCGATTTCGGCCTCTCGCCGCTGCTGGCGTTTCCGCTAGTGCTGGTGATGGGCTGTGCCTTCGGCGCATTTATGGGGCTTTTGATCGACGCCCTGAAGATCCCGGCATTTATCATTACCCTGGCGGGGATGTTCTTTTTGCGCGGTGTCAGCTATCTCGTTTCGGAAGAGTCGATTCCGATAAACCATCCCATTTATGACACGCTCTCAAGCCTTGCGTGGAAAATCCCTGGCGGCGGTCGCTTAAGTGCGATGGGACTGCTGATGTTGGCGGTGGTGGTTATCGGTATTTTCCTCGCGCATCGTACCCGTTTTGGTAATCAGGTATACGCCATTGGCGGCAACGCAACGTCGGCGAACCTGATGGGGATTTCCACTCGCAGCACCACTATTCGCATTTATATGCTCTCCACCGGACTGGCAACGCTGGCGGGGATTGTCTTCTCGATTTATACCCAGGCCGGATATGCGCTGGCGGGCGTAGGTGTGGAACTGGATGCTATCGCCTCAGTGGTAATTGGCGGTACGCTTCTGAGCGGTGGCGTTGGAACGGTATTAGGGACGCTTTTTGGCGTGGCGATTCAGGGACTGATTCAGACTTACATAAACTTTGATGGCACGCTGAGCTCATGGTGGACGAAAATCGCCATCGGTATTTTGTTGTTTATTTTTATAGCATTACAGCGTGGATTAACGGTGCTGTGGGAGAATCGTCAGAGTTCGCCAGTGACAAGAGTCAACATTGCGCAGCGATAAAAACGCCTCTCCGTGTGGAGAGGCGCAGGAGATTACGCGTCCGGGAACTCACGGATAAAGCGTTCGACATCTTCAACCATATGGTCGTTGCCGACAAAGAACGAACGGCGCTGGTGCAGAGTTTCCGGGATGATATCCAGAATACGCTCTTTGCCATCGCTCGCTTTACCGCCCGCTTGTTCCGCCAGGAATGCCATCGGGTTGCACTCATAAAGCAAACGCAGTTTGCCGTCCGGGTGGCTGGCGGTGCTTGGGTAGAGATAAATACCGCCTTTCAGCAGGTTACGGTGGAAATCCGCGACCAGTGAACCGATATAACGTGAGGTATACGGGCGGTTGGTGGATTTATCTTCTTCCTGGCAGAATTTAATGTACTTCTTCACCCCGTTCGGAAACTTAATGTAGTTTCCTTCGTTGATGGAGTAGGTTTTGCCTTTCTCCGGGAAGCGCATCCGTTCCTGGCACAGGCAGAAAACGCCGAGCGAAGGATCGTAAGTAAAGGCGTGAACACCGCATCCGGTGGTGTAAACCAGCATGGTAGAGGAGCCGTATACCACGTAACCTGCCGCAACCTGTTTGTTACCAGGCTGGAGGAAATCTTCTTCCGTTACCGGCGTGCCGACGGGCGTAACGCGGCGGTAGATGGAGAAAATGGTACCGACAGAGACGTTAACATCGATGTTGGACGAGCCATCCAGTGGGTCCATCAGCACCACGTATTTTGCATGTTCACAGCCTTCAAAGACGACAATCTCATCTTCTTCTTCAGAGGCAATGCCCGCAACGATATCGCGTGCTTTCAGTGCGGCTTTCAGTTTTTCATTAGCGAACAAGTCGAGTTTTTGCTGAACCTCGCCCTGCACGTTCTCAGCACCGCTGGCACCCAGGATATCAACCAGTCCTGCTTTGTTGATATCGCGATGGATAATCTTGGCGCCCAGTTTTATTGCCGACAGCAAAGCAGTGAGCTCACCGGTAGCATGAGAAAACTCGTGCTGCTTTTCGACAATAAATTCACCTAACGTTTTCATAAAACTTTCCCTGCAATGTTTATGGAGTAAAGCGACCGTAACAATCTTAACAAATAATCGGAATGTTGCGCTCAGGTGAATCGCGCCAGCAAATTGCGGATTATCCTGAAATGCGTTTCTCACTTGCCCGACATATGCGTAAAATGAGCGGCAGATTAAAAAAGGATAGTGACGTATGCGCATTCATATTTTAGGAATTTGTGGCACGTTTATGGGCGGTCTGGCGATGCTGGCGCGCCAGTTAGGCCATGAAGTAACGGGTTCGGACGCCAATGTGTATCCGCCGATGAGCACCTTACTTGAGAAGCAAGGCATTGAACTGATTCAGGGTTACGATGCCAGCCAGCTCGATCCGCAGCCGGATCTGGTGATTATTGGCAACGCCATGACCCGTGGAAATCCGTGTGTGGAAGCGGTACTGGAAAAAAACATCCCTTATATGTCAGGTCCACAGTGGCTGCACGATTTTGTGCTGCGCGACCGCTGGGTGCTGGCCGTTGCCGGTACACATGGCAAAACCACCACCGCGGGAATGGCGACCTGGATTCTGGAACAGTGCGGTTACAAACCGGGATTTGTGATCGGCGGTGTGCCGGGGAACTTTGAGGTTTCGGCGCGTCTGGGCGAAAGCAACTTCTTTGTTATCGAAGCGGATGAGTATGACTGCGCCTTCTTCGACAAACGCTCTAAATTTGTTCATTACTGCCCGCGTACGCTGATCCTCAACAACCTTGAGTTCGATCACGCCGATATCTTTGACGACCTGAAAGCGATCCAGAAACAGTTCCACCATCTGGTGCGTATCGTTCCAGGGCAGGGCCGTATTATCTGGCCAGAAAACGACATCAACCTGAAACAGACCATGGCGATGGGCTGCTGGAGCGAGCAGGAGCTGGTGGGCGAGCAGGGTCACTGGCAGGCGAAAAAGCTGACCACCGATGCTTCCGAATGGGAAGTTTTGCTGGATGGCGAAAAAGTGGGCGAAGTGAAATGGTCGCTGGTAGGCGAACATAATATGCACAATGGCCTGATGGCGATTGCAGCGGCTCGCCATGTTGGTGTAGCGCCGGCAGATGCCGCTAACGCGCTGGGTTCGTTTATTAATGCTCGTCGCCGTCTGGAGTTGCGTGGTGAAGCGAATGGCGTCACGGTATATGACGATTTTGCCCATCACCCGACGGCGATTCTGGCAACGCTGGCGGCGCTGCGTGGCAAAGTTGGTGGTACGGCGCGCATTATTGCTGTGCTGGAACCGCGCTCGAATACCATGAAAATGGGGATCTGCAAAGACGATCTGGCACCTTCATTAGGTCGTGCCGATGAAGTCTTCCTGCTGCAACCGGCGCATATTCCGTGGCAGGTGGCAGAAGTGGCAGAAGCCTGCGTTCAGCCTGCACACTGGAGTGGCGATGTGGATACGCTGGCAGATATGGTGGTGAAAACCGCTCAGCCTGGCGACCATATTCTGGTGATGAGCAACGGCGGTTTTGGTGGGATCCATCAGAAACTGCTGGATGGTCTGGCGAAGAAGGCGGAAGCTGCTCAGTAATTCGGCCTCAGCCTGAGATAGCATTGCCGGATAAGGCGTTCACGCCGCATCCGGCATTTGAGCATAGTGCCTGATGCGACGCTTGATGCGTCTTATCAGGCCTACAGGTGCACCGCATCCGGCAAACCATACTCACATCAACAACGAAAATTACCCTTCATTCTCCGCCAGTTCGCGCAGATACTGGAAAATCTGGCGTGCGGATTTCGGCGGCTTATTCCCTTCTTTCTCTTTCTTCGCGTTACGGATCAGAGTACGCAGTTGCTGACGATCGGCATCGGGCCACAGATTTAATACTTCAGCGATGGCGTCATCACCCTGGTCGATCAGACGATCGCGCAGGTTTTCCAGTTTATGGAACAGCACCACCTGCTGGTTGTGACGGTTTTTCAGCTTATCCAGCGCCTGACGGATCGGTTCAACATCGCGCTGGCGCAGCATCTTACCAATGAGCTGCAACTGGCGGCGGCGACCTTCCATCTTAATACGCTGGGCGAGCTCAATAGCCGCGCGCAGATCCGCATCTAACGGGATCTTATCCAGCGCGTTTTTCCCCAGATCAACAATTTCCGCGCCAAGGCGTTTTAGCTCCTCGGCATCACGTTTAATTTCACTTTTACTGACCCAGATAATTTCATCGTCTTCGTCTTCGATGTCATCACCGGGAACGTCGTCGAGCCAGTCTTCGGGCTGCTTAGTCATCTCAGGCTCCTTAAAAAAAGAGGCTAATGTTACCAGTTAAGATGCGCACTGAAAAACGGTTCTCTGTTAGACTTCAGAGAAACTCTCTACATTATGGCACTTGCAATGAAAGTAATCTCTCAAGTTGAAGCGCAGCGCAAGATTCTGGAAGAAGCAGTTTCCACTGCGCTGGAGTTGGCCTCAGGCAAATCGGACGGTGCGGAAGTTGCCGTCAGCAAGACCACCGGCATTAGCGTAAGCACGCGTTATGGTGAAGTGGAGAATGTTGAATTCAATAGCGATGGCGCGCTGGGGATCACTGTTTATCACCAGAACCGCAAAGGTAGCGCATCATCCACCGATTTAAGCCCGCAGGCCATTGCCCGTACTGTACAGGCGGCGCTGGATATTGCCCGTTATACCTCGCCAGATCCCTGTGCCGGCGTGGCAGACAAAGAGCTGCTGGCCTTTGACGCACCAGATCTCGACTTGTTCCACCCTGCGGAAGTTTCCCCGGATGAAGCCATTGAACTGGCGGCCCGCGCAGAACAGGCGGCATTGCAGGCGGACAAACGCATCACCAATACCGAAGGTGGCAGCTTTAACAGCCACTACGGTGTCAAAGTTTTTGGCAACAGCCACGGCATGTTGCAGGGTTACTGCTCAACGCGTCATTCGCTCTCCAGCTGTGTAATTGCCGAAGAAAATGGCGATATGGAGCGTGATTACGCCTACACCATTGGTCGTGCGATGAGCGATCTGCAAACGCCAGAGTGGGTTGGGGCCGACTGTGCTCGCCGTACTTTATCGCGCCTGTCACCGCGTAAACTCTCCACCATGAAAGCGCCGGTCATTTTTGCCAATGAAGTGGCAACCGGGCTTTTTGGCCATCTGGTGGGGGCGATAGCGGGTGGATCGGTTTACCGTAAATCCACCTTCCTGCTGGATTCGCTGGGTAAACAAATTCTGCCGGACTGGCTGACCATTGAAGAGCATCCGCATCTGCTGAAAGGGCTGGCATCGACGCCATTCGACAGCGAAGGTGTGCGCACCGAGCGTCGCGATATTATTAAAGATGGCATCCTGACTCAGTGGCTGCTGACCAGCTATTCGGCGCGAAAACTGGGGCTGAAAAGCACCGGACATGCGGGCGGTATTCACAACTGGCGGATTGCCGGACAAGGTCTAAGCTTCGAGCAGATGCTCAAAGAGATGGGCACCGGGCTGGTGGTGACGGAATTGATGGGCCAGGGCGTGAGTGCAATTACCGGTGATTATTCCCGTGGTGCGGCGGGCTTCTGGGTAGAGAATGGCGAAATTCAGTATCCCGTTAGTGAAATCACCATCGCAGGTAATTTAAAAGATATGTGGCGCAATATTGTCACCGTCGGTAACGATATTGAAACACGCAGTAATATACAGTGTGGTTCTGTGCTGTTGCCGGAGATGAAAATCGCCGGGCAGTAAAAAACTGGCGCGACCTGCCGCGCTATAAACTAAAAAATTACACAAAATCATTCGCACTGCATCGAGACGGAAAGTGAATGAGGGCCGGGGAGCGTACTCGCAGTACGTGACCCGGGCGAATGAGCGTAGCCGTCGATGAGGCAGTGTGAAGGATGAAGTGTAAATAAAAAAGGAAGTGAGCAATGCGTAAAAGCCTGTTAGCTATTCTTGCAGTCTCCTCGTTGGTATTCAGTTCGGCGTCGTTTGCCGCTGATCTTGAAGACAATATGGAAACCCTCAACGACAATTTAAAAGTGGTCGAAAAAGCCGATAACGCGACGCAAGTCAAAGACGCGTTAACGAAGATGCGCGCCGCAGCGCTGGATGCGCAAAAAGCAACGCCGCCGAAGCTCGAAGATAAATCACCGGACAGCCCGGAAATGAAAGATTTCTGCCACGGTTTCGACATTCTGGTCGGTCAGATTGACGACGCGCTGAAGCTGGCAAATGAAGGTAAAGTAAAAGAAGCGCAGGCTGCTGCAGAGCAACTGAAAACGACCCGCAACGCCTATCACCAGAAGTATCGTTAATTCCTCATTTCCCTGTTGCCTGCACTCAGGTAACAGGGAACTTATCATCGCAAATGATGCACCACCTGATTGCTGCTGCCGCGCCAGATCAGGGAAGGGTCTTTTAAATCCTGCACAAATTTGCCGTCGACCAGCACGTTAATCAAATCAACAACCTGCATTTGCGTAGCGTTGAGTTCGTCGAGTTTATAGCCTGTCCACACCCAGATGTCTTTACCCGGACACTCGGCGCGGATGCGTTTTACCAGTTTCAGAATATCCGGCACGTTTTGCGGATGCAGCGGATCGCCGCCGGAGAGGGAAATCCCCTGGCGTTTGATACGAGTGTCATTCAGATCTTTAATGATCTTGTCTTCCATTGCTTTGGTAAATGGCTGACCAGAATTTACCCGCCATGTGCTTTTGTTATAGCAACCGGGGCATTCATGAACACACCCGGAGACAAACAGGGTGCAGCGAGTGCCGGGGCCGTTGACGATGTCGACAGGATAGTACTGATGATAATTCATTATTTCGCCTGGCTTATCAGTCCGCGTGTAGGCTGCATCCGGTAATCAATGCCTGATGCGACGCTGTCGCGTCTTATCAGGCCTGGAGCCGTTGCCAAATGTAGGCCGGATAAGGCGTTTACGCCGCATCCGGCATTTGCTTAGCGCAGAGTGAAGATTAACCTATCTGCCCATTCCCCAAATGTTTAACGCGGCGCTTAACTTCTTCCTGCTTACCAGCGTTAAACGGACGTGCATCCGGGCTACCTAAATATCCGCACACGCGGCGAGTTACCGACACACGGGAGGCGTCATGGTTACCACATTTCGGGCAAGTGAAGCCTTTGCTGGTGCACTCGAACTCACCGGTAAAGCCACACTCGTAGCACTCATCAATCGGTGTATTGGTGCCGTAATACGGTACATGCTGATAGCTGTAATCCCAGACATCTTCCAGCGCTTTCAGGTTGTGCTGAATGTTTGGATACTCGCCGTAGCAAATGAAACCACCGTTCGCCAGCGGCGGGTAAGGCGCTTCAAAGTCGATCTTGTCGTACGGGTTCACCTTCTTCTCCACATCAAGGTGGAAACTGTTGGTGTAGTAACCTTTATCGGTCACGCCCGGCACCACGCCAAACTCAGCAGTATCGAGACGGCAGAAGCGGTCGCACAGGTTTTCACTCGGCGTGCTGTAGAGACTGAAACCATAACCCGTTTCTTCTTTCCACTGATCCACTGCCTGACGCAGACGTTCAACAATCGCGATACCTTTCGCGCGGAGCTGCTCGTTGTCGTAAACATGCTCGCCGCCGAACAGCGCGTTAATGGTTTCGTGGATGCCGATGTAACCCAGCGAAATAGACGCACGACCGTTTTTGAAGATTTCAGAAACATCATCGTCAGCATTGAGACGCACGCCACAAGCACCTTCCATATAGAGGATCGGGGCCACGCGCGCTTTCACGCCTTCGAGACGAGCGATACGGGTCATCAGCGCCTTACGTGCCAGCACCAGACGTTCATCCAGCAGCTTCCAGAAGGTGGCTTCATCGCCTTTTGCTTCCAGAGCAATACGCGGCAGGTTCAGGCTGATCACGCCGAGGTTGTTACGACCATCGTGGATCTGCTCGCCGTTTTCATTTTCCCACACGCCGAGGAAGCTGCGGCAGCCCATCGGGGTTTTAAACGAACCGGTGACTTTCACTACCTGATCGTAGTTCAGGATATCCGGATACATGCGCTTGCTTGCGCACTCCAGCGCCAGCTGTTTGATGTCGTAGTTCGGATCGCCTTTTTTATGGTTCAGACCATCGCGAATCGCAAACACCAGTTTCGGGAACACCGCAGTTTTACGGTTTTTACCGAGACCTGCGATACGGTTACGCAGGATAGATTCCTGAATCAGGCGCGATTCCCAGCTGGTGCCCAGACCAAAACCAAAAGTTACAAACGGCGTTTGACCGTTGGCGGTATGCAGGGTGTTTACTTCGTACTCCAGCGACTGGAAGGCGTCATAGCACTCTTTGATGGTACGAGAGTTAGCGTAGCCTTCGGCGTCCGGGATGTTCCACTCTTCTGCGGTCTTGCGATGTTTGTTGTAGCTGGCGGTGACAAACGGTGCCAGCACTTCATCGATACGGTTAATGGTGGTGCCGCCATAAATATGGCTGGCAACCTGAGCAATAATCTGCGCAGTTACCGCGGTTGCCGTAGAGATCGACTTCGGCGGTTCAATCTCGGCGTTCCCCATCTTAAAGCCCTGGGTCAGCATGCCTTTCAGGTCGATCAACATGCAGTTGAACATCGGGAAGAACGGCGAGTAATCGAGATCGTGATAGTGAATATCGCCACGCTCATGTGCCTGCACCACGTCACGCGGCAGCAGGTGCTGACGTGCATAGTGTTTAGCCACGATCCCGGCCAGCAGGTCGCGCTGGGTTGGAATCACCTTGCTGTCTTTGTTGGCGTTTTCGTTGAGTAACGAGGCGTTGGTCTGCTCGACCAGACCACGGATCTCCTGGTTCAGGCGACCGCGTTTTTCACGTTCAATGTCGCGATCGTGACGGTACTCGATATAAGCACGAGCCAGTTGTTTGTATGGACCCGACATCAGCTGGTTTTCAACTGCGGTCTGGATCTCGTTGATATCCACCTGGTTGCGGCCCTGCATCTGCTCGCTGACAACCGCAGCAACAGTGGCACAATAATCGGCATCATCGACTTCCGCTGCTTTAGCTGCACGCAGAATCGCTTCTTTGATGCGCTCTGATTTAAACGGCACTTTGCAGCCGTCTCGTTTCATCACATGCGGTGTCATGATCGCTCCATATTTTTAAGAACAGGTTATCCACAGGAATTGGGAAAGGCGTTTTCCGGTTTTTTCGTTTCGTTTTCCGGTGCTTTCCGCAATCGCCATCCGCTTATCCACAACACCGCACCTTTTTCGTGGGGAGCTGTAGTAGCAATTATAGTTGATTAATACAACATATTGGGTTGGGACGCATTTTAAAGTCTATATATAGTGCTTTGCATCAAGGATGTTTTAACTTTTTTTGATGTAGCTCAAAGTAAAAAGCAGAGCGTACGGATGACGGGCGCTACAGCGATATGTAAATTTTTTAATGAATTTTCTGGTTGAAAAATCAACAAAAACAACATACTGACAGACAAAACCCCGGAATGACCGGCATTACCGGGGCTTAGGGAAGATTTACTTCTGTAACCACCAGACAGCCTCAAAAGGCCGTAAAGTCATGGCACAGGGTTGTGGTGAGGCTTCTTCGTAGTTATGCATCACAAGTTGCCAGTTGCCGCGCATTTTCCCTGGCTGCCAGGGTTGGATCTCACGGCTAAGGTTGGCAATGACCAGCAAGGTTTGCCCCTTCCATTCACGGCGATAGCACCACAATACAGGGCTGTTTGGCAGCAGATCCTGGTAATTGCCCCATGTCAGGATGGCTTCTTGCTTACGCAATGCGATTAACTTTTGGTAGGTGTAAAACACCGAGGAATCATCGGCCAGCGCGGCTTCTACGTTGATTTGTTGATAGTTATCGCCCAGGCCAATCCACGGTTCGCCAGCCGTAAACCCGGCATTATCGCCGTTGCTCCATTGCATGGGCGTGCGGCTGTTGTCACGGGATTTACTGGCGAGGATTGCCAATAACTCGTCGGCATCACGCCCATCGTTGCGCAGCTCGGCAAACATATTGAGGCTCTCCACGTCGCGATAGTCAGTAATGCGCGAGAAATGTGGGTTGGTCATGCCAATCTCTTCGCCCTGGTAGATATACGGCGTTCCCTGCATGCCGTGCAGCACCATCGCCAGCATTTTTGCCGCAGGCACGCGGTATTCACCTTCATCACCAAAGCGAGAAACAATGCGCGGCTGATCGTGGTTACACCAGAACAAGGCATTCCATGCCACGTTGTGCATTCCTTGTTGCCAGTGGCGGAACAATGTTTTCAACGCCACAAAGTCAGGTTTAGCCAGCGTCCATTTTTCACCACCGGGATAATCGACCTTCAGGTGATGAAAATTAAAGGTCATCGACAATTCACTGCCTGTCAGTGCCGCGTATCGCTGGCAATGCTCAAGGCTGGTGGAGGACATTTCACCTACGGTCATTAACCCGCGTGGCGTAAACACATCGCGGTTCATCTCGTGCAAAAACTCGTGTGCTCGTGGCCCGTCGGTGTAGAAGCGACGCCCGTCGCCATCCAGGTCTTCAGGGAAACGCGGGTCTTTGGAGATCAGATTCACCACATCCAGGCGCAACCCGTCGACCCCACGATCGGCCCAGAATTCACAGACTTTTTTCAGCTCTGCGCGTACCGCTGGATTCTCCCAGTTGAGATCCGCCTGTTCTGGTGCAAAGAGATGCAAATAGTACTGTTCGCTTTCCGCATGCCAGCGCCACGCACTACCGCCAAATTTTGAACGCCAGTTGTTCGGTGGCGTTTCTGGTTCGCCATCGCGCCAGATATAAAACTGGCGGTAAGGGCTTTCTTTGTTCAGCGCCTCGCGAAACCAGGCATGTTGGGTAGAGGTATGGTTAAACACCATATCGAGAATGATACGAATCCCGCGCGATTTTGCCTGCGTCACCAGTTCGTCAAAATCGTCCAGCGTGCCGTAGGTGGGATCAATCGCCGTATAGTTCGCTACATCGTAACCGTTATCGACCTGGGGAGAGACATAAAAGGGGGTTAGCCAGATGGCATCAACGCCCAGTTTATGCAGATAGTCCAGGCGTTGGATAACGCCACGTAAATCGCCGGTGCCGCTACCCGTGGTGTCCTGAAAACTCTTTGGATAAATCTGGTAGATAACGCCGTTTTGCCACCAGTGGGGAAGATTAGTCATTACGTTATTCCTGCAAATGCGAGGGGGCGCAATTGCGCCCCGAAGAAAATTAAACAATGTCCAGCGTGCCCAGGCGGTATTTCCGCTGATAGATAAACGAGGTGAGTACAATCGGGATGATGATGGCGATAGCCATTGCCAGCGCAAATACCTGCCAGTAGCTCGGTTGAATCGAGAGAATTCCCGGCAGGCCGCCTACGCCGATGCCATTCGCCATAACGCCGTTCAGGCCGCATAGCAATCCTGCCAGACCAGAACCAATCATCGCGCACAGCATCGGGAAGCGATATTTCAGGTTGATGCCGTACATTGCAGGCTCAGTGACCCCAAGCCAGGCGGAGATAGCGGCAGGCACGGAGATCTCGCGTTCATTGTGCTTGCGGCTGGAAATGATAATGCCTATCACGGCGGAGCCCTGAGCGATATTCGACAGCGCAATCAGCGGCCACACTGGCGTGCCACCCATGCTTTGAATCATCTGCAAATCAATAGCAAGCGTGGTCTGGTGTACACCGGTGATCACCAGCGGGGCGTACAGGAAGCCAAACAATGCTGCGCCAATAGGTGCAAAGCTGCCGGTCATCAGGTGACGTACCGCAAAGGCAACGCCATCGCCAATCATGCGTCCAAACGGACCAATCAGCGCATGGGCGAGGAACACCGCGAGGATCAGCGAACAGACGGGTACCACCACCAGATAGAGGTAATCCGGCACGATGCGTTTAAGGCGAGTTTCAATAACGCCCAGCGCCAGTCCGGCTAACAGTGCCGGGATCACCTGCGCCTGATAGCCTACTTTGGCGATGCTGAACATGCCAAAGTCCCATACTTCCGGCAGCTGCTGCCCGAGCAGATAAGCGTTCATCAGCTGTGGAGAAACCAGTGTCACGCCAAGCACGATACCAAGGATCGGCGTGCCGCCCATTTTTTTCACCGCTGACCAGCAAATACCGACCGGCAGGTAGAAGAAGATCGCTTCACCGATCAACCACAGAAAATCGTAGATCGTTTGCAGGGAAGGGTACATTTGCGCCAGCGTCTGACCGTTGCTCATGGGCAAATCGCCGATCACATTGCGAAAACCGAGGATCAAACCGCCGCTAATCAACGCGGGCAGCAGCGGGAAGAAGATCTCCGCGAAATGAGAGATCAACTGCTCATGCCATTTCATATTCTGCCGGGCGGCTTTTTTTACCTGCTCTTTATCAACCTGCGCCTGTCCGGTTGACGCAATCAGTGCTTGATAGTAATCACCCACATTGGTGCCAATCACCACCTGAAATTGCCCGGCATTGGTGAAACAGCCTTTCACCATGGGGAGTTGCTCAATTTCTTTCGGTCTGGCATTGGCCGGTTGGTTGAGGACAAAGCGCAGGCGAGTAATACAGTGGCTCACCGTCGCAATATTGCCGCGCCCGCCGACCAGTTCAATCAACCGATCGATATCCGTTTGGTTTATTTTGCTCATCATAAAGCCCCATGGCAGATGACATTTTTGGTTGGCTGCAGAATATATTGCGCGGAAAAATTTAAAAACGGGAACGTTCCCGAAGCGCAGCGAAGATCACAATTTATCGTTCAGGTAACGATCAGGACAGGGTGGCGGGGATGATGATTTGTTGCGGTTCGCTGCGCCCGGTTACCTGTGCGATCAATTGGCAGGCCGCCTGGCGTCCAGCTTCGGCGTAACCAGGATCTACGGTGACGATCTCCGGATGAAGGAATTTCATTAACGGCGTATTACCGACGCTCGCCAGTTGCAAGGTGTCGATGCGTTGCTCTTGCAGGTATTTACTTGCGCCAAGTGCCAGCGTGTCGGTTGCGCACAGTAACGCAGTAGTTTCAGGCGTAATCACTTTTGCTACGTTCTCATAGCCTTGCTTCATAGCAAGCCCTGGCAGAGCGGCAACGGGATGCAGTTTATGCGCTTTGCAGAACGCCAGGTAGGCTTCGTGACGTCGCTTACCGGTTGTCACGTCACTATGCGGCACGCCGAGATAACTGATATTACGATGCCCCTGGTCATACAGCCGTTGCATCAGGATCTTGATTGCCCCTTCGTCGTCATAACAGACCGAAGCAAAGCCTTTTGCGTCACGCGCCAGCAGAACCAGCGATGACTGCCAGTGGGCTAACATTTCTTCTGTTATGCCAGTAAAACCGAACAGCACTACGCCGTCGATATTACGCCGTTTCAGCACCCCCAAATGTTCGGCAACTAATTGCGGGGAAAACTGACTTTCCATCATGATTGGGTCGTAACCTTGTTCATAGAACGCTGGCAGCATGGTTTGAACGGCGAGATTTTCTGACAACGAATCCAGGCGGGTAACAATGATGGCGACCACTTTATCGCTTTGCCCACGCATAGCGCGCGCAGAGCGGGAAGGGGAAAATCCATGCTGATTCATCACTGCTTCAACACGCTCGCGGGTGCGCTGGCTCACGCCGCTTTCGTTATTCAGCACCCGGGAAACCGTAGATTTCCCCACGCCGCTTAAGCGCGCGATGTCTTTGATGGTCAGCCGATTTTGCATCCTGTTGTCCTGTAACGTGTTGTTTAATTATTTGAGCCTAACTTTACCCGTGCATTCAGCAATGGGTAAAGTCTGGTTTATCGTTGGTTTAGTTGCCAGCAGGTATTATATCGCCATAGATGCTACGAATATTATTGGATTCTCCTTATTATTTGCGGCGCTTTTTTCACTTACCGGAGGTTATATGGAACCTGATCCCACGCCTCTCCCTCGACGGAGATTAAAACTTTTCCGGTAAGCCCGTCTTTTCACGGCGTTACCGGATGCGTAAGGCCGTGACGTTTTAACGTCCCTGCTCAGCTTTATTACCTTCAGGTAAGGCTTCGCCACGCCTGAAGACATTTCTGTACTGTTTCAGACAGTGCGGAGGGACTCCTTATGTTTAAAGAAATTTTTACCCGGCTCATTCGCCATTTACCTTCCCGTCTGGTTCATCGCGATCCATTGCCTGGCGCGCAGCAGACAGTGAATACGGCGGTCCCGCCGTCCTTAAGTGCGCATTGCCTGAAAATGGCGGTGATGCCCGAAGAAGAATTATGGAAAACGTTCGACACCCATCCGGAAGGGTTAAATCAGGCGGAAGTGGAATCTGCCCGCGAACAACATGGTGAAAATAAATTACCCGCACAACAACCGTCGCCGTGGTGGGTACATTTATGGGTCTGCTATCGCAACCCCTTTAATATTTTACTCACCATTCTCGGCGCTATTTCTTACGCCACGGAAGATTTATTTGCCGCGGGCGTTATCGCGCTAATGGTCGCTATTTCAACGTTGCTGAACTTTATTCAGGAAGCACGTTCCACTAAAGCGGCAGATGCCCTGAAAGCGATGGTCAGCAATACCGCGACGGTGCTGCGCGTAATTAACGACAAAGGCGAAAATGGCTGGCTGGAGATCCCGATCGACCAGCTGGTGCCCGGCGATATTATAAAACTGGCGGCGGGAGATATGATCCCGGCAGATTTACGTATCTTGCAGGCGCGGGATCTGTTCGTCGCTCAGGCGTCGTTAACCGGTGAGTCTCTGCCCGTAGAAAAAGCCGCTACCACTCGCCAGCCGGAGCACAGCAATCCGCTGGAGTGCGATACCCTGTGTTTTATGGGCACCACCGTGGTGAGCGGCACGGCACAAGCAATGGTGATTGCTACAGGAGCCAACACCTGGTTTGGTCAACTGGCGGGGCGTGTTAGTGAGCAGGAAAGCGAGCCGAATGCCTTTCAGCAGGGGATCAGCCGCGTCAGTATGCTGCTGATTCGCTTTATGCTGGTGATGGCTCCGGTGGTGTTGCTTATCAACGGTTACACCAAAGGCGACTGGTGGGAAGCGGCACTGTTTGCGCTTTCGGTCGCGGTAGGCTTAACGCCGGAAATGTTGCCGATGATTGTTACCTCGACGCTGGCGCGCGGCGCAGTAAAGCTGTCGAAACAGAAAGTGATCGTCAAACATCTGGATGCTATTCAGAACTTTGGCGCAATGGATATTCTGTGCACTGATAAAACCGGCACCCTGACACAGGACAAAATTGTGCTGGAGAATCATACCGATATCTCCGGTAAAACCAGCGAACGCGTGCTGCATAGCGCGTGGTTGAACAGTCATTATCAGACCGGACTTAAAAACCTGCTCGATACAGCGGTGCTCGAAGGTACGGATGAAGAGTCAGCGCGCTCGCTGGCCAGTCGTTGGCAAAAAATTGATGAGATTCCGTTTGATTTCGAGCGTCGCCGGATGTCGGTGGTAGTGGCAGAAAATACCGAGCACCATCAGCTGGTTTGCAAAGGTGCATTGCAGGAAATCCTCAATGTGTGTTCGCAGGTGCGTCACAATGGCGAGATTGTGCCGCTCGATGACATCATGCTGCGTAAGATTAAGCGGGTTACTGATACGCTGAATCGTCAGGGGCTGCGCGTGGTTGCGGTGGCGACGAAATACCTGCCAGCGCGTGAAGGAGATTACCAGCGGGCGGATGAATCCGACCTGATCCTCGAAGGATATATTGCTTTCCTTGATCCGCCAAAAGAGACAACTGCTCCGGCACTGAAGGCATTAAAAGCGAGTGGAATTACCGTAAAAATCCTTACTGGCGACAGTGAGTTAGTTGCAGCGAAAGTGTGCCATGAAGTGGGGCTGGACGCGGGAGAGGTGGTCATTGGTAGTGATATTGAAACGCTATCTGACGACGAACTGGCAAATCTCGCACAGCGCACCACGCTGTTTGCTCGTCTGACGCCGATGCATAAAGAACGCATTGTGACCTTACTGAAGCGCGAAGGGCATGTGGTTGGCTTTATGGGCGATGGTATTAATGATGCGCCCGCCTTACGCGCTGCGGATATCGGCATTTCTGTGGACGGCGCGGTAGATATTGCCCGTGAAGCGGCTGATATCATCCTGCTGGAAAAAAGCCTGATGGTGCTGGAAGAGGGGGTTATTGAAGGACGTCGCACTTTCGCCAACATGCTGAAATACATCAAAATGACGGCGAGCTCCAACTTCGGTAATGTGTTCAGCGTGCTGGTGGCGAGTGCTTTCTTGCCCTTCCTGCCGATGTTGCCGTTACACTTGCTTATTCAGAACCTGCTGTATGATGTGTCACAGGTGGCGATCCCGTTTGATAACGTCGACGACGAGCAAATTCAAAAGCCGCAGCGTTGGAATCCGGCGGATCTGGGGCGCTTTATGATCTTCTTCGGACCGATCAGCTCGATCTTCGATATTCTGACGTTTTGCCTGATGTGGTGGGTATTCCATGCCAACACGCCGGAAACGCAAACGCTGTTCCAGTCGGGATGGTTTGTGGTGGGCTTACTGTCGCAAACGCTGATTGTGCATATGATCCGCACCCGCCGTGTGCCGTTTATTCAGAGCTGTGCATCGTGGCCGTTAATGATCATGACCGTGATCGTGATGATTGTCGGGATCGCATTGCCGTTTTCACCGCTGGCCAGTTATCTGCAATTACAGGCGCTGCCGTTAAGCTATTTCCCGTGGCTGGTTGCGATTCTGGCAGGGTATATGACATTAACCCAGTTGGTGAAAGGGTTCTATAGCCGTCGTTACGGCTGGCAATAAAGAATAAACTGGGCACGATAGCCCCGATTCAGATTGCAGACAAAGTAAGCTTTGTTCATGCCGGATGCGGCGTAAATGCCTTATCCGGCCAACAAATTCAATAAATTGCAGGAATCACGTAGGCCTGATAAGCGTAGCGCATCAGGCGATTTTGCGTTTGTCATCAGACTTAATCCGGGCATGATAGCCCGGATTTCCATCAAGATTAGCGACGAACAGCGATCGCTTCGATCTCAATCTTCACGTCTTTCGGCAGACGGGCGACTTCAACGCAAGAACGTGCCGGGAAGGTGGCGTTGTGTTCGGTGAAGAAGGCTTCGTAGGTAGCATTAACGGTAGCGAAGTCGTTCAGATCTTTCACAAACACGGTGGTTTTAACGATGTCGCCCACTTTCAGGCCAGCGGCTTCGACGATCGCTTTTACGTTATCCAGCGACTGACGTGCCTGTGCAGCGACGTCTGCCGGTACTTCACCCGTTTTCGGATTTACCGGGATCTGACCGGAGGTGATGATCATATTGCCCAGATCAACGCCCTGTACGTAAGGACCGATAGCTGCCGGTGCATTTTCCGTCGCGATAGTTTTGCTCATGATTTCTCCTTTATTACAGCGGTAAAAAGTCTGGCTCATTATAGGGAGCCAGACTTTTATTACCAACCGCAATTAATTGGCCAGCACCACATTATGGGAAAACTCTTTTTCACAGTATTTGCATTTGAGCGCGATGTCATTGGCGCGTTTTCGCACGGCAAAGCTGGAAGAAACCGGTTCGGCATGGCTGATACAGTTGCTGTTCGGGCAGACCAGCACATTGTCGATGCGCTCTGGCAGACTGGGGCGCGATTTACCCACCACTTCATAGTTGTCGATACGGTTAACCGTGGCTTGCGGCGCATACAATGCCAGTTGATCTACCTGATCTTCACTCAAAAAGGTATTTTCGATTTTGATCAGATCTTTGCGGCCCATCTCGCCAGAAGGCAAGTTCAGACCGATGGTGATGCGCTGATCCGTTTCGGTCAGCTTGAACAGACTTAACAGCTTAAAACCGATCTGGGCGGGGATATGGTCAATTACCGTGCCGCGTTTAATAGCTTCAACCTGCAATTTATTATCGTGTGTCATCTCTATTTCCCCTTACAGTACCAGATCGCGATTCAGAACCAGTGCCAGTAACGCCTGGCGAGCGAAAATCCCGTTGCCTGCCTGCTGGAAGTACCAGGCGTGTGGCGTTTTATCAACATCCGTCGCAATCTCATCAACACGCGGCAGCGGATGCAGCACTTTCATATTGGCTTTGGCGTTGTGGAGATCGCTGGCGCGAAGAACAAACTGCGCTTTCACGTTGGCGTACTCGGACGGGTCCAGACGCTCTTTTTGCACGCGGGTCATGTACAGGATGTCTACTTCCGCCATCACTTCTTCAATAGAGCTGTGCAGACTCCATGCGATCCCTTTTTCATCGAGCATATCCAGAATGTATTGCGGCATTGCCAGCGCGTCCGGCGCGATGAAGTAAAAACGGTTGCCGTCGAACTTCGCTAACGCCTGAGTCAGGGAGTGAACGGTGCGGCCATATTTCAGGTCACCAACCATTGCGACGTGGAGATTGTCCAGACGCCCCTGGGTTTCCTGAATAGTGAATAAGTCCAGCAAGGTTTGCGTCGGATGTTGGTTGGAGCCATCACCGGCATTCAGTACCGGTACATTGCCGGAAAACTCGGTGGCCAGGCGCGCCGCACCTTCCTGCGGATGACGCATCACTATCGCATCGACGTAAGTGCTGATAACCGAAATGGTATCGGCCAGCGTTTCGCCCTTTTTACCCAGTGATGTATTGGCGCTGTCGGAGAAGCCCACCACGCTGGCACCCAGGCGGTGCATAGATGTTTCGAAAGAGAGACGGGTACGGGTAGAGGCTTCGAAGAAACAGCTGGCAATGACTTTGTGCTTCAACAGCTCTGGTTGCGGGTTTGCTTTCAGTTTCGCCGCTGTCGCCAGCACCAGATTAAGGTCATCGCGACTAAGGTCGTTTATGGAAATGATATGTTTCTGATATAGCGGATTAGCCATCTTTTATCTCCTGACGCCTGGGCAAAAAAAAGCCCCTCGATTGAGGGGCTGGGAATGGGTGATCAACGGGAAGAAAAACGGCAGGCCAGCGTCTTTTTTCAGACGCGGTAAGACAAAATGTCGAACACACTGAACCATACATCCTCCCGGCAAATTGTCCGGCATTATACTCATCGTCAGAAGCGGCGCAAGCATTTGATGCAATATTTTGTCAGCGCAAACGGTTTATTTGAATTATAAGTCAAAATATATGCATTTTTATTTGCTGTGATTCTGGAGGGGAACTGTCCTTCGGTATCAATAATTGCAGACATTCCCTGCTTTTTTCTTTTTCACTTTCACGCAATCAGATATGCATTTTATTCCATTCATCCGACTTATAGGGCGGAGTGTGAAAACGAACGGCTAACACTATTGCTTACTGCTCAGGGATGCGCGCTATCACTTTAATTTCAAAATCAAAGCCTGCCAGCCATGTAACACCCACCGCCGTCCAGTTTGGATAAGGTGGGGCGCTAATATTTCATTTTTCACCGTCATGATGTCTTCAAATTGGTTTTCTGGATCGGTATGGAAGCTCGTAACATCAATGATATCGTCAAAAGTGCATCCCGCAGCAGCCAGGGTCGCATACAAATTATCAAATGCCAGTCTGACTTGTTGCTGAAAATCGGGTTCTGGTGTTCCGTCCTCTCGACTTCCTACTTGCCCGGAAACAAACAGCAAATCGCCGGAACGAATAGCCGCAGAATAACGATGCTCAGCATACAGTGAATGTCGGCCAGCAGGGAAAACAGCGGTTCTTTCTACCATTTGGTTATCCTCAAGATTTACGACATGAACAGAAGAGTTCTCTTTACCGGGAGCCGCTTTTAGCGGACGACGTGAGTAAACAAAACCCAGACATCATGGATAATGGCTGGGCTTAATTGAGCGTAGTCGGTTATGCGCCAAACGCGCCATCAATGGTATGCATCGCGCCGGTAACAAAGCTGGCTTCTGGCCCTGCTAACCATGCGACCATACCAGCGACCTCTTCCGGTTGCCCATGTCTTTTGATAGCCATAAAACTATGCAACATATCGCGCATTGGCCCGTTGGCGGGATTAGCGTCGGTATCAATTGGCCCTGGCTGGACGACGTTGATGGTGATCCCACGCGGTCCAAAATCACGGGCCAGCCCGCGCGCCATGCCTTGCAGGGCAGATTTGCTGGCGGCATAAGCAGCCATGCCTGCAACAGGCATACGATCGCCATTCACGGAGCCGATGATTAAGATGCGCCCGCCTTCGGGCATCTGCCGGGCGGCTTCAACAGAGGCATGATAAGGAGCATGAATATTGATTTTGAAAAGGCGATCAATATCGTCGGCATTTAATTCCAGGGCATCGCCAAAGACGCCAATACCTGCATTTACTACCAGAATATCCAATGCGCCACTCTTACGAACGACATCAATGACAGCGTCTCTGTCAGCACTATCTGTGAATACTGCTATCGCTCCAGTCTCTTGTGCCAGGTGTTCAGCGGCATCTTTCGACCCCGCATAGGTGAATCGTACATTGGCCCCATCGGTGACGAAACGACGTACCATAGCGGCACCGATTCCACGGCTGCCACCGAGGATGAGAACTGTCTTACCTGTAAAAGCGCCCATAAGGACTCCTTGATTTATTATGTAACATGCATTACAAAACTGTTTTAACTTTCTGTCAACAAGTTTTGTAATGGTCACTAAAAAACAATCTCGCGTTCCTGGTCGTCCCAGACGTTTCGCTCCTGAGCAGGCAGTCTCTGCGGCAAAAGTGCTTTTTCACCAAAAAGGTTTCGATGCTGTTAGTGTTGCTGAAGTTACTGATTATCTTGGTATTAACCCCCCGAGCCTCTACGCGGCTTTTGGCAATAAGGCTGGGTTATTTAGCCGTGTACTCAATGAATATGTCGGTACGGAAGCTATTCCGCTTGCCGATATTCTTCGTGATGATCGTCCGGTAGGGGAGTGCCTGGCTGAGGTATTAAAAGAAGCGGCGCGCAGATATAGCCAAAACGGCGGCTGCGCTGGCTGTATGGTTCTTGAAGGCATTCATAGTCATGATCCACAAGCGCGTGATATTGCCGTTCAATATTATCACGCCGCAGAAACGACCATTTATGACTATATCGCCAGGCGGCATCCACAAAGCGCACAATGTGTGACTGATTTTATGAGTACCGTGATGTCAGGGCTTTCTGCGAAGGCACGAGAGGGGCACTCCCTCGAACAACTCTGTGCAACAGCTGCACTGGCGGGGGAAGCGATAAAAACTATTCTCAAGGAGTGATGCTGACCTTGATCCGAAAGGCGGGAACGCGCCTGCCGATAAGTTGTGATAAGACAATAATTCACGCGTTAAGGCTGGCGGAATTGATCATCTTTTCGTATAACGGTGGAAATGAAACATTGTTTTAATTAAGGAGTGGAAAAGATGATCATCGGAAATATTCATAATCTTCAGCCGTGGCTACCCCAGGAGTTACGCCAGGCGATTGAGCATATCAAAGCACACGTTACGGCAGAAACGCCAAAGGGCAAGCACGATATCGAAGGTAATCGTCTGTTTTATCTTATCTCGGAAGATATGACCGAGCCGTACGAAGCTCGCCGTGCGGAGTACCATGCCCGCTATCTCGACATTCAGATTGTGTTAAAAGGTCAGGAAGGCATGACCTTCAGCACGCAACCTGCAGGCACGCCGGATACCGACTGGTTAGCTGATAAAGACATCGCATTTTTGCCGGAAGGCGTTGATGAGAAAACAGTTATCCTAAATGAAGGTGATTTTGTTGTGTTTTATCCGGGGGAAGTGCATAAACCGCTGTGCGCAGTGGGCGCGCCAGCCCGGGTTCGCAAAGCAGTAGTGAAGATGCTGATGGCGTGATGACTTTTCGCCGTAAATAACTCCAGGTTTACGGCGAGCTTATGAAAAGAGCGTTTTTTGATATTTTTTTGTGAGTAGAATTTGTAATGCTTAGACGTTCTTATTAACTCAAGGAGTCCGTCATGAGCAAAATATCAGATTTGAATTATTCTCAACACATTACATTAGCCGACAATTTTAAACAAAAAAGTGAAGTTTTAAATACCTGGCGTGTTGGAATGAATGATTTTGCCCGTATTGCCGGGGGGCAGGATAGCAGAAGGAATATTCTTTCTTCCAGATCATTTTTGGAGTTTTTGGCTAAGATATTTACCCTGGGTTATGTGGATTTTAGCAAACGCTCCAACGAAGCGGGTAGAAATATGATGGCTCATATTAAGTCCTCATCTTATATCAAAAATAATGATGGTAGTGAGATAATGAAGTTTGTTATGAATAATCCTGAAGGGGAGCGAGCGGATTTATCTAAGGTGGAAATAGAAATTACACTTTCTACTACCACTACTATGGGGACTCGTCAAGGACATACAGTCATTATATTTCCACAATCTGATTTTTTGAGTTTTCGTTATGAAGGTAAGTCTTTTGAAAGAAAAGATGATAGTTCATTACACCTGATTACTAACAAGGTTCTGGCGTGTTACCAACGTGAAGCTAACAAGAATATGGCGCTTCGGTGATGCTGCCAACTTACTGATTTAGTGTATGATGGTGTTTTTGAGGTGCTCCAGTGGCTTCTGTTTCTATCAG